>CASBQC010000013.1 GCA_949127805.1 Nostocales cyanobacterium PMM_0081 | reverse complement strand
AACAGTGGTTCAGCTTGTGTGTACCGTCCTTGGGAACGATAGAGTTCTGCCAAATTATTGTAACTAGTAGCAACATCGGGATGCTCTTCTCCCAAGCGCTCTTTTGCAACTGATAAACATTGCTCTTGCCAAGGTAAAGCTTGTGCGTAAGCTCCTTGACCATTATAAAATCGACTTAAGCCACAAAAAGGTAAAATTAAATCTTCATCACTTAACCAATTCTGGTAAACAGTGACAACTTCAGCAATGTGGGGGATAACAGGAGTGAATGTAGCAATTTCTTGCAATATAGGTGTATGAGGAATTTCCCTTGCCACTTCTACCATTGCAGCGCAGTAATTATATTTTTGCTCATCCCTAGCAGCTAAGTTATTTTGCTTGTCTCTGAGAAACTCTCGAATCAGTTGATGTAACTGATAACTATCTTCACCCTGTAGCAAGTGCAAGTTTTCTAATTCAACTCTCGCATCTTCCAACTCTTCCGAGTCTTGCTCTTTAGCAGCACTTTCCACCAGTAACCAAGGAATTGGAGCCAAAGCAAATAAACTTAGTAAACAGCCTAACTCTTGGGCTGACTCATTTAACTCTGACCAACTCAACTCAAAAGCAGCGGCAACTCCCCGTTTAACATCGAGTGTCCAAGTAGCGTCATTTTCATTTACTACCAAAGAAGGATGACATAGCCCTTTTTCCTCTAACCGTCGTAACATTTCAGCCAAAGATATCTTACGCTTTTTCACATATCGCCCAACTAATTGCAACGCTAAGGGCAAGTATCCTAAACGCTGACAAAGTTCTTGAGCTTGTGCTAACTCTTGGTTTTTCTTTTCTTCCCCAATCAATTGACTCAGTAATAAGAGTGCATCTGACTCTTGCAAAACTTCCAAAAACAAAGAACCAGCTAAATCTAGCTTTAATCTGGTTGTAATTAGTACTTTAAACTGAGATGGTTGTGGTGGTAGGTAGGGTTTTATATCCTTATAATCTTTCACATCATCCAAAACCAGCAGAGTATCTCCCTGTTGCCAATGCTTCCAGCACCAACGCACTCGCTCTAGTAACTCCAAATCATCTGGAGGTTGCAAATCTAAATCTGTTCTCGCAAATTGTACGATTTGCAAACCAATATCTTCTCTTGCTCGCAACCAGCAGATACCACCAGGGTAATTATGCAACTGCAAATGTAACAGCGAATACTGGATTGCTAATTCAGTTTTACCAACTCCCCCCATACCTTCAACAGCAGCAATTACTACTTCATTATTGCGTTGTAACTGTTGGTGGAGCCGTTCTAATTCCCCCGCTCGTCCAACAAACTTATCTGTGCTACTCTTAGGAATGTTTTGCGGAAAACCTGTTGGTTTAGGAATATTACTCAAATTACTAACGTTTTGATAAATCTGGGTAATGTTTCCGACTGTAATATTGCCCTCAGCCCGTACATTCTCAAAGATTTTTTGTACATTTTGATATTCTGAATTAATAGTCATAGTTTTAAATAAATCTTAAGAAAAGTATCGCACTGACTTTCATCCCGCCCAGAACTGAAGTTCCGGGCTAATAGCCTAAGTCCACGCTTTGTGGACTGGAAATTTCTGCTTAGTCCTCTTTAGAGGACTTTAGCTATTAGCCTTGGAATTCATTCCCAGGCGGGATAGCAACGAAGCCAGAAAGTGAAAAGATGTGAGTCCTGAGGAGGCTTTAACTCACAGGTTGGGATTTATTCCGACTTGTGTGTACACGGTAGTTACAGTTTTAAGCTTCTTGATTTAAATTGCCTACATCAATGTTTACAGCTTTCACCCCTTTAAGCATTTCCTGCTCAACTGAACCATCCCGCGTCGCTTTTTGGTTGATGTCTTGCGCTTTTAAGTCCCCACTTAATTCAATCTCACTCAAAACTACCTGACGTATCGTTGCATCTTGTGCTTGTAGCTGTTGGACTAATTCCTTAAGTTTCTGAGCAAACGCTTCATCAGCATCGATTTGGGTTTGTAGTTCATCTTGCAGCTTTGTCTTATTCGCTTCTGTAGGTTGATTTTCCGCTCTTGTCAGCAACCCTTCTGTTCCCTCTGCCTTAAACTTTTCCCGAATGGTGTTTACCAGTTGAGCAAATGTCTCAACCGCACCTTTAGTTAAAGTTTTTCCACCTTCTTTGATTGCCTCAGAGAAAAATAATGAGACAATCACTGCTGCCGTTAGAGGTTCTACCATAAGTTTGCACGTAAATTTAGTAGCACTAAAGTAATATACAAACTTACTGTACAGGTTTTCGGATTTTTAGGTTATTTATCATCTCCGGCAAATTACACAGACTAGTAAAGACGTTCCACCGGAACGTCTCTACGACTTGTATACCCGCAACCTTCATGGTATCGGGTAGTTGTATTAATGTAGTAAACGCTTACTATGAACGTAACGCTAGTTTAGCTAACTGTTGCTCGTGATGATTCGGCATCAATGGGTTTGAGTAGGTAAATTCGCAACAGATGCCAACTAATTGAGAGTAACAAAGGTAGTTTTTGCACTAACTTGATAATTTTTGGGCGATCGCTTGCGTTAATTTCCGCTATTTTAAGATTATTGTCGGAACACTTTTCTAGACGAGAGAAAAACTCTGGATGATTTGTGTCCAATGTCAGCGGAAATGCTCTTGCAGCGGTGTTGTTTGTCTCCTCAATGACTTTGGTATTATATTCGCGGGCATTTATGCCGATAGATTCATAAAATGTTGATCGTTCAAATACTGTCAAGGTGTGGGTAGCAAACACTGTCAGCAAAAAGAAACGCACCCACAAACGCGCTTTCCAATTATTCCATAATTGGGGTTGCGATCGCAGCAGCGCTTTGAAAAAATCTCCGTGTCGATTTTCATCCTGACACCAACTTTCAAAGTAGCGAAATAACGGATAAATTTCGTGTTCTGGATGTGCTTCCATGTGACGATAAACCAAAATGTAGCGCCAATAACCAATTTTCTCCGATAGGTAAACTGTATAAATAACCCACTCTGGTGGAAAGAAGGTATAAGTACGATTTTTGGTGAGATAACTTAAGTCTAAGGAAAGATTAAAATCTGCCATTGACTTATTCAAAAATCCCGCATGTCGTGCTTCATCCCGCGACATTAATTGAAAGGCTTCTGCTAAAATAGGATTTCGCTCTTTAAGTCGGCGTGATAGTTCTTTAAAGAGTAAAAAACCAGAAAATTCTGATGTGCAAGAGCGCTCTAAAAAGTCAATAAAAGAACGCCGCGTTTCCCCATCAATGCTATCCCAACACTGTTCAAATTCGCTTCCACGTACAAAATGATGCCGATTATAATCGGCTCTTAACTCCTCTAAAACTGCCAGTAATTCCGGCTCTTGCGCGGAAATATCCATTTGCGCGATCGCTTCAAAGTCAGTGGTGTAAAACCGGGGTGTTAACAATGTTTCCTGAACTGGTGCTTTAATACCAGGTTTCAGCAATTCCGGCTCCGGTGTGTGAAGATTAGCCATGATAATTCTGCTTTTAATGTAATGCTTTATTAGCTATATAAACATAATTTTCTTTCTAAGTCTACCAATTGAAAAATAACTTTCTAATCGATAATTATCTTGATATATGGCGTTTTTACACAACTTATTTGTAGCATTTATCAAACAAAATACTATGACTTAAAAATAGGTGATAATGCTTATGATGTTATAATTTTTGCTTGCGATCGCTTAGGATATGTTTTTAGCTAAAGTTAGATTTTTTTTCTTTTTTCTCCTCATATAAAGATTAATAATTAAATAATTGAGTAAATAATCAATCTTGCTGGCATCTGCATCTATACTAATGTTTACAGGCTAAGGTGATGCATATCATTTATCAATTTACAATAACAATTCTCTAGGTTTCACATCCTTTATGATTGTTAAAAACTGGGTTTCTCTGCGTAAGTCCTTGGAAGAAGTTGTTAATTGTTAGTAGTTCATGAAAACTGATATCCTGCACCACTCTCAACAACATGTTCGCATCAGCCTTAGACTTAAATTTAAGGCTAATAGCATAAGTCCATTAAAATGGACTGAATTTGTTCTTAGTCTTCTTCAGAAGACTTTCGCTATTAGCCATAGGTTTATAACCTATGGTGGGTGTGGGTTCTAATTGAAAATGTAGCAAAATGTCAGTTACAACTATCAACTATCCTTGAAACCTTGTATTTAAACCTTCACAGAAGTAACAATGAATAGCAATCTAGCCGTCAAGCTTCGTGCTGGAACCCAACAATCTCACACAATGGCAGAAAATGTGGGATTGATGAAATGTGTTCTCAAAGGCATTGTTGATAGAGACATTTTTGCTAAGTTTTTAAGCAATTTGTATTACGTTTACAGCGAATTGGAAGCCGCAATAGAAGCTAATTTAAAACATCCCTCTATTCGTGCGCTTTACTTTCCCGAACTAAATCGCAAAGTCTTTCTAGAGAAAGATATGGTGTTTTACTACGGAAATAATTGGCATTCTTTAGTTACTCCTTCTCCCGTCACCCAGACTTATGTCAACCGCATTCGCGAACTTTCCGCAACTGAACCGATTTTGTTACTAGGTCATACTTATACACGCTATCTGGGAGACCTTTCTGGTGGTCAGATGTTCCAAAAAGTTGTTCAGTTGGCTTTAAAACTTTCGGGTTACGAAGGTACTTCTTTCTACAATTTTGAGCAAATTCCTGACAAAAATGCTTTTAAGAATAAGTATCGTCAGGCATTAAATGAATTACCTGTTGATGATGCTACTGCAAATCGAATTGTCGCGGAAGCTAATAATGGATTTAAGTTGAATATGCAGATTGCTGAAGAGTTAGAAGAAAGTTTAATTAAAGCGATAGGTAAAGACACTTTTAATAGTTTGACTAACTCTGACAATTCAGGTAACACAGAAATAGCTTAATCCCTCATTACATTTATTGGGAGCAACTCAATGGTTTTTATACTTCCTGGTGTGAAATTCGATTCAAATCTGATTCAAAAGTACGATACTCCTACACCGAGATACACTAGTTATCCACCCGCAACTGAGTTAACAGAAGCATTTAGCTTAATTGATTTTAAAGAAGCGATCGCTAACTCAAATCAAAGAAAATCTCCACTTTCTTTGTATTTCCATATACCGTTTTGTCAAATTGCTTGTTACTTCTGCGGTTGTAATACGGTGATTTCCAACAATAAGAATATTGCTAAACCTTATTTGCAGTCTTTGGTTCAAGATATTAGGAATACAGCAGCTTTAATTGATTCTGATAGAAAAGTGCTGCAAGTTCACTGGGGTGGGGGTACTCCTAACTATTTGAATCCCGAACAAATAGAATTTTTGTGGAAAAATATTAGGCAAAATTTCCACATTGATTCAGAAGCGGAAATCTCAATTGAGATTAATCCCCGCTATGTTGATAAAAATTACATTTTCTTTCTCAGAGAAATTGGCTTTAACCGAATTAGTTTTGGTATCCAAGATTTTAATCGTCAAGTTCAAGTAGCTGTAAATCGGGTTCAACCTGAAGAAATGCTCTTTGATGTGATGAGTTGGATTAAAGAAGCTAACTTCAAAAGTGTGAATGTAGACTTAATTTATGGTTTACCTCATCAAACTCGCGAAACTTTTCAAGAAACGATTAAAAAGACAATTGAATTAGACCCTAACCGAATTGTAGTGTTTAATTTTGCTTATGTGCCGTGGGTAAAACCTGTACAAAAAAATATTCCTGAAGATAAACTTCCCCTACCACAAGAAAAGTTAGAAATTCTCAAGATGACGATTGAGGAATTAACAGCTAACAAGTATTTATTTATCGGGATGGATCATTTTGCGAAAGCTGATGATGAATTAGCGATCGCTCAACAAAATCGCACCCTCAAACGCAATTTTCAAGGCTACACCACCCTAGCAGAAACAGAACTATTTGGTTTTGGTGCCACATCCATCAGCATGTTAGAAGACGCTTACGCTCAAAACCACAAGCAATTACAAGATTATTATCGCGGAATTGAAGCGGGTGTTTTACCAATTAGTAAAGGCATCAAACTCAGCCAAGATGACATTATTAGACGAGATGTAATTATGTCTATTATGTGTCATCACGAACTGCATAAGCCAGACATTGAAAAGAAGTATGATATCAACTTTGATGAATACTTCAGCTTAGAAATAAAAGCGTTACAGCCATTAAAAGCCGATGGATTAGTCGAGTTATCAACGGACTATATTATTATCACAGAAATTGGCAAACTACTTTTAAGAAATGTTGCCGTTATCTTTGATGCTCATACCAGAAATCAACAGAGAAAATTTTCTCGCGCCATTTGAGTATAAGCTCATTTTATTTAGTAGTGAGCGGCTCACCGCTCATATCGTGTTCGGTTAAAGACTTATCATTAAGACCGCAGCTTGGGGGCACTCTAGCAGGGGGAAAGAGGATTTTCCGATTTTTGCACGGATGTGGTAATCACAACTAATTAACCGGACATGATATCAATTGCTATTGTGCAATATCTCACTTTAAAAGTCATTTGAAGAACGATGACGACCTTGAGTAGAATTAGTAGTGGGATTGGGCAGTTTCTTTGCCCACAAAACTAAAGGAATGGTGAGTGTTCCGAAAATCATCATAATAGTGGTGATTATCAAAACCATTGTGCGATTGGGGCGATAATTACCCTGTTCAATCTGCCAAAAAACTTGGTTATAATGCCAAGCTGCCAAAGCTATCACCACAATACCAAAAATTACTAAACTGACACCAAGGTTTTCTGAATTAAATATGGGATGAACCTGAGGTTCTTGTTGAGTTAGGGTAGAATGAAGTTGATGTAGAAATAAGCTGAATCGAGCGATCGCAAACCCAAAACCGATTAAAGCGATGGAAGTCCGCACCCAAGCTAGAAACGTGCGCTCGTTAGCTTGATGCTCCCGCTGACGGTCTATTTGAGAATTTTTTGTCATTAAAACTTTAAAGAAGACAAAGCGCGTATTTTCCTTTTTGTTGAAAATGACAGGCAAGGCTATCTTACCTCTCACACTGCATCTTCATCTTATATCATGTCCGCGCTTATTACATATATGTAGAGACGTAGCACTTGGTAGTCTCGCATTTTTTTATTAATGTCAATTAAACGAACATGATATTATATGTAATAATTTGTATCCTCACGTCATAAATTTTTCCGACTTTATTTAGAATTTTTGGGTGAATAATCAGAGCAATTCTTTGCTTGTTCAGTCATCACTATCGAAGGTTGTACGGCACACTTGAGATAATTATTGCTGCAAAAAAACTCGCAGTTTTGACAAGGAAGTTTATTTAAACTGTTGATCGGAAAAACGATTTTATTGTCTACAACCCTCCGGAGTTTGGATAGCATGATAAAAAAAACTACCACTACCACAAGAAAGCCAAGAGAACCACCCACAGAGATAGCTATTTGCGGAACAGTTACTCCATTATTTCCATCTTGACTCTGACTTGTCTGATTGGAATTAGTATCTACTGCTAAATGGGGTTGGGAGTTACGATCAAAATACATATTATTTACCTGTGGTGCTACGTAGTGCCGAATATGTTCCTGGCAAACGCGTTTTAGGATCACCAGTAACTGCTCTTATATATAAGCCTGAGTGGATTCGTCAAAATTGAGTAATCACAAGGACTCAATTACAGGTGTAGCAAAATAACAATTAAGGTATCTCTGTCGAGAGTTTTACTTGTAAGTTATTGTTATACACCGAAAGAAAGAACTTAGTGAATTAACTGAGAAGAATGGTTGTTTTTGTGGTAATGTTAACGCTCATGAAATCGAGTTGAATAGTTATCAATCGGTTAAAGGCTGATGTTGTTGCTGGAGATACACAAGAGCTTCGTGTGATTCTACTTGAGGAAAATCGACATAAAAATTACTAACACTTAAGAAGGGTTCCGGTGTTTGCAAGATAATCAGGCGATCGCCCCACTGACTCAACCAAGGTAGCAACTTCAAAGGTGCTACAGGAGTACACAACCAAACTTCCGCGCACCCCAGGGCTTTCGCCGCAATTGCCGCCACAGCGATTGTCATCCCCGTGGCGATGCCATCATCAATTAAAATGACTGTAGCACCTTCTGTATTGACCTGGGGACAACCAGAAATCAATTGTGCTTCAAGTAACTTAGCTTTGTCAATCGCAGTATTTAAAGCTAATTCACGCGATCGCATATAATTTATACGGCGATTTAACTTTTGCTCACTCCAAAGAACATTTCCCGAAGTCGTTACCGCACCAATTGCTAACTCCGGGTTTTGTGGATGGCTAATTTTTTTCGCCACCATAATCGTCAACGGACAACCCAAAAGACGCGCTACAGGTGCTGCTACTGGTAGTCCACCCCTGGGCAAAGCATAAACTATTGGTCGCTTTGTCCCAGAAGCAGTTTGCCTCATTACAGAGTCAATTTTTTGCGCCAGCTTCTCACCAGCATCAGTGCGATCGGTAAAAAGTGGGGTATATGACATAATTTCCGCAAAACATTAAGACGGCATTGTTTTTATCATGAAGGATTTTCAGGCAATTTGATTGATACAATAGAATCTTTACAGATATAAATATTAGAATCGCATTCTTCGGCGTAGCATTTATTTGTTCGCCAATAAACATTAATTATTACACTGGCGCACTCTGTCAGCATCTTCATTTTCATGAGCAGCGAAAATCAATTAAGCCTCTTTGAGAATTCCAACTTTCAGCAAAAAGATTTGATTCCCACAGATGCCAAAATTCCCATTGCCAGCGGCACTTACCCCAGCATGACCGAATTGGCACAGCATTGCAATCAGTGCCACCGTTGTGGATTAGGAGAAAATCGAACTCATGCCGTCGTCGGACGCGGCAACCTCAAAGCACTCATTATGATTGTGGGAGAAGCACCCGGTCAAAATGAAGACGAAACCGGATTGCCCTTTGTCGGCAGATCCGGACAGTTGCTAGAGAAAATTTTGGCATCAGTCGAACTGGATACAGAAAAAGATGTTTACATTTGTAACATCAATAAATGCCGACCCCCAAATAATCGGGCACCTTCCACAAAAGAAGTGGCAGCTTGCAAACCCTATTTATTTGAACAACTTCGCATAGTTGACCCAAAAATTATTCTCTTGACCGGTGCAACAGCCGTTAAAGGTTTAATTGGTGATAAAGGAGCGATGGGTACAATTCGCGGAAAATGGATTGACTGGGAAGGACGTTTATGTATGCCGATTTTCCACCCATCTTACTTGCTGCGTAACCCTTCACCTAAAGTAGGCGCTCCCAAATGGTTGATGTGGCAAGATATTCAAGCAGTGCGTGCCAAATTCGATGAAATTCGTCAAAATAATTAGTCGGCTAGCATCTGCTATTTCGCTATAACTTTGGCAAAAATTCTGGAATGCTTTCGCTTGACTTGGTAGCTAACTGTATTCCTTCAAAACTTAGATGCTCCAAACAACTGATAACCTCAGCATAAAAGTATTGCTTAACAGTAGGGCAGATGTTTGAGCATCTCATGTACTATTCCCAAGGAGAAGGCTTATGACGGGCTTTTTGATATTATTTACAGTTGCGGTGGTGGTGTTAGTTATTGCATCTGCTCGAAGCAGTTCCTCAAGAGGTCGTAGAAGCAAATCCCGCAACCATTTTAGTAACAGCCACAACAATTTTTTTAATCCCGCTGGTGGGGGAGATTTCAGTAGCACCATTGATAGCGGCGGGTATAACAGTAACACTACTGACGGCGGATATAGCAGCGGTGATGGCGGCAGTTCTAGTAGTGGTTGTGACGGTGGCGGATATAGCAGCGGTGATGGCGGCAGTTCTAGTAGTGGTTGTGACGGTGGCGGATATTAAATGAAGGCGATCGCCTGTCAATTTCATACTCGAAATGAAATTGGTAATGTCGAGTCAAAAAGTTGTATTTGACCTGACTTAGCTTGATTAAACTCGATTTCCAGGTGAAAGCGATCGCCTCGCTTCAATTCCACCAATCCTAACTCAGTTAATTTTCTCAATTCGGCAGAGAAAATTTTCTCTCCTGGTAAAGTGAATCGCAACATAGTTTATCTTTTTAGGTTGCGCGACTCCTTAGTGACTAGAATCTGGGTTGCAAAGAAGAGTGTTTTCCCGATCATTTTTTAACCGATACCTTGCTCAAATTCGTCAATTGCTTGGATATCGTCTGAAATCAAAGTGCATTTTTCTAGCAAATCAATATTAAGTTCTGGCAATAACTCACTCATGTCAATTTGTTCGTAACCATTGGTTTCTAAGAAGTTTAAAGGTTCTTCTTCCCTTTTGTGGTAAAGTTTGAGCTTCGAGCTTTCCCAAAACCAAACCTCTGCCACTCCCAAGCGTCGGTAAATTTCTAGCTTGTCAATGCTACCACTGGTAACAGTCACTTCTATAGCTAAGTCTGGAATATTCTTCGCTTCTCCAATGCAGTAACATTCATCCGCTTGGGCCCCAGCTTTTAAAAGTTGTTTTTTAATAGTGGAACTTCCCATAGGTTTAAACTGTATTCGCCTCTTGTAGAGATAGCGCTCTAGTAAAATAGCCAAACGTTTTTTGATGCTTTCATGTCTGATTGACGGCGACACAATTTCTAATATTCCATCTAAATAGGTGACACGGTAATGAAAGTTATCCTCTAATTTAATTAGTAGCGCTTCATACATTTGCCAACTCACGCCGCTACTGATAAACTTCTCCTCTGGATCGTCTGCATCAGCCAGTTCTGCTTCGTTAAAAAGTTCCTTAAGGCTACTAACCATTGTTTTCTCCTGCTAATGTCAAGCTATGGACTGTCGCGCTCTCTAATTCACCGAACTGATACGTATACTTCCCGCTCGACAATCCCGCAACCAAGCATTAATTCCTTGAGCAACAGTACCATTACTACTATTCCGTGGTGGGGTTGGCGGATTTTTGGTAACTGGATAGGAACCGATTTGCGAAAACATTGTTACCATCCGCCAACCACTCTGGCTTTTTGTTAAAAACAGCCAGTGGAATTCTTGCAATTGCAGCGATCGCCCACCTATATACTGTCGCTCTAAGGTAGTAAAAAACACCTGTTCAACTTTTTCGTCAGAGCTTTTTGGCGCATCTGTAGTATTTATACCAGAGTTAAGGGGCAGGGGAGTAAAATCAGGTTTTCCTGCCACAGACATATAACTGTAAACGTCAGTTTTTCTTTTTAAACGGCGAGCACGTTGACTGGCGCGATTAGTGTAGCTAGGTAAATCCCGCAGCAATGGTGTTATTAAATCTTCTATGCTTTGTTCAGAACAAAAAGATTTTTCCTTGCCTGTGTCCCTGGTCTGTGTAGGTTGAGAAGGTCTGGCAGACAGCTTTCTCGTTACCTGGCTCTGCCAGGGAATGCCTACTGTGGGCTGCTGCCTCATATATAATGTTTCTGAGACGGGGAACGGGGAGAGAAAATGTAACGATAAAGACAGGGAGACAAAAAACATATCGGTTTGCGATCGCTCTGTATGAGTTTAGCTGACTCCCATACTTTCAAAAAGTTCAAGAGTACTACTTTCTAAGTTAAATTCCAGTCCCTAACCAAATTCCGAAAAGCTTTCATAGTTTTATTTCTCCCTTCAATTTTGCACTTTTGCAAATATTCGGGAATGACTTCCTGAATAGGTAAATTGGGAAAAATTCGACTTGATGAATCAATATATTTACCATTTTCTAAAATATAAATTTTCAACTTCCCTTTTTCAAAGCACCATAACTCTGGTACTCCCAACGCTTCATATATATTTGGGTGAGTGCGAGAGGTAACATCAATCTCTAAAGCTAAATCTGGGGGAGGGTCGATTGTTAAATCAAGTCTATCTTTCCCGCGAATTGTCGCTTCATTTTGAATGTAAAAACAGTTATCGGGTTCGATACCTTGGCTCATTAATTGATTTTTGAAAGTGGTTGAGCCTAAAGGTAAAAATTCAATATCTAATTCTTCCAGAAGTACTTTAACCAAATCACCAAGGACTTCTTTGTTGCGTTCATGTTCGGGTAATGGTGACATAATTTCGAGAACTCCTTTATCATAAGCAATCCTTGACGCACGTTTTTCACCTAACTCTTCTAAAATACCTTCAAATTGTTGCCAACTGACATCTTTCAGCAGTATACTTTGTCCCGGTTGGACATCTAATTGCTTAAATTTGATTAACATTTGTAATTCCTTTTTTTGTCTAATGGACATCTCCAAAAAAGATGTAGAGACGTAGCATTGCTACGTCTATTGGCATCGGGCAACGCATAATTAATTTTTACACCTATGTCTAATAATTAGCGGCTCATACCGCTAATTACAATTAAATTGGACTACCCAGATACATTTATTAACTCCTCACAAGTTCTTTCCCAGGCTAACTTTGGATCGGCTGCGGCGGTGATTGGGCGTCCAATTACGAGATAATCGGCTCCAGAAGCGATCGCTTGTGCTGGTGTGAGCGATCGCTTTTGATCTCCTTTGTCTGCCCAAGTTGGTCTAACTCCCGGACAAACTAACAGAAAATTATCCTTGCAAGTTTGCCGCAATTGTGCTATCTCTTGCGGCGAACAAACTGCCCCATCTAACCCAGTTTCTTGAGCCATCAGCGCCATTGCAAGAGCATATTCTGGCAATTCTAGGGGAATTTTTAAATCAAACGCCAATTGCCGAGAAGAAATACTCGTCAACAAAGTAATCGCAATTAACTTTGGTGGATTTATATTGGCTTTTGCGGCTTCTTCTTGTACGGCTTCGGAAGCTGCTTTGAGCGCATCTGTGCCACATGTAGCATGAATTGTCAGCAAATCCACACCATAACGAGCTGCACTGCGACAAGCACCGGCGACAGTATTGGGGATGTCGTGAAACTTCAAATCTAGGAAAATACGCTTTTGGCGGGATTTTAGCAAATCGAGAATTTTCGGTCCAGTGCTGGTGAATAACTCCAAACCAACTTTGAAGAAAGTGACTTGCTGAAGTTTGTTTATTAAAGCGATCGCACTATCTTCATCTGACACATCCAAAGGAACTATAATCCGATCTGAAGTGTTCATTTGTGGTTTCACCTTAATTTACGGCACTAAGCGGACAAACTTATTTTTACCAACTTGCAAAACTTTACCTTCTAAATCCGTTAGGGAATTGAAAGTAGTATCAATATCGGTAATGCGATCGCCATTTAAGCGCACCCCACCTTCTTGAATTTTTCGCCTACCTTCTCCACCACTTTTGCACAAACCGCTAACATTGAGGAGAGAAAATAACTTAGCAGGAAACTGCACGTGTGATAAGGAAAATTCTGGGACTGCACCACCTTGTCCACCTGTTTGTGCAGCTTCTTTTGCTTCATTGGCGGTTGTTTCGCCATGATATTGTCGAACAATATCCCAAGCGAGAAATTGTTGGCGATCGCGTGGCTTTTCTGGTAATTTATCGGCATGTAAATCCGTCAACAGTTTAAAATAATCTTCCAGCAAGTTATCCGGAACTTGTTGCAACTTTTGATACATTTGTGATGGATGTTCTGACAAACCGACATAATTACCCAAAGATTTAGACATTTTTTGTACGCCGTCAAGACCATTTAAAATAGGCAACAGCACACAATATTGTGGTTTTTGCCCAAAATGACGTTGTAAATCTCGCCCAACAGCCAAGTTAAATTTCTGGTCAGTACCGCCTAATTCCACATCAGCTTGCACTGCCACAGAATCATAACCTTGCATTAACGGATAGAGGAACTCATGAAGGAAAATTGGGTTCTCTTTCTTATAACGTTCAGCGAAGCCTTCTTTTGCTAGCATCTGCCCCACCGTCATCGTTGCGAGTAACTCCAAAATTTTCCCTAAATCAAGTTTAGAAAGCCATTCGGAGTTATAGCGAACCTCTAATCTCCCTGGTGTGTCAAAATCTAAAATCGGACGCACTTGGTCAAGATAATTTTGGGCGTTTTGCGCTACATCTACCTCTGTCAGTTGGCGTCGTACCTCCGATTTCCCAGTCGGGTCGCCAATGCGAGCTGTAAAATCGCCAATAATCAATACCGCTGTGTGACCGGCATCTTGAAAATTTCGCAGTTTCCGCACTGGTATGCTATGACCAAGATGAATTTCGGCTCCTGTAGGGTCAATTCCGAATTTTACCCTTAAAGGTCGGTCTGTAGTTGCCAAGAGCTTTTCTAAACTTTCACAATCAATGTCAGAATTACTCGGATGTGGGAAAATTTCCGTTAAACCACGATGTAGCCAAGAAAAATTTTGCGCCATACTAGAAGACTGAATATTAGTTATGCTTTGCATCAAAGAAGTTGAGTTAGTTATTTTTACTGGCAATTTGTCATCTAACTTCACTGCCAAACTACTATAATTGCAAAAAAATAACCGCCTTGCTTCGCCGAATAAATTACAGTTATATTTACAAGTGAGGAAGTGGAATCGCCGTGTCGTCTAGGACTTTTGAAGAAAAACAACCACAACGTCAGGCTTCATCAGGTTTTGACTTTTTCAAAGGAGTAGGTCAGGTAACTGGCGGCACTCTTTTATCCCTGACGATGCTAACAAGTTCGATTGTCGCGGGAGGACTAGTGGGTTTAGCCATTAGTTTCCGGAACTTGCCTGACGTGAGACAATTACGTAACTTTTTTCCATCAGAAACTACTTACATTTATGACGTTAAAGGTAAATTATTAGCCAGTGTCCACGGAGAAGCTAACCGAGAAGTCGTATCGTTAGATAAAATTTCACCAAATTTAAAACGGGCGGTATTAGCCAGCGAAGATGGTCACTTCTACGACCATCATGGAATTAACCCCTCTGGGGTTGGACGTGCCGTGGTGACAAACTGGACGGCTGGTGGAGTCAAGGAAGGTGGTTCCACCATCACCATGCAGTTGGTGAAAAATTTATTTTTGTCTCGCAAGCGTGCTTTTACTCGGAAAATAGCCGAGGCAGTTTTAGCCATTCGCTTAGAGCAAATTCTCACCAAAGACCAAATTTTGGAAATGTACCTCAATCAAGTCTATTGGGGTCATAACAATTATGGTGTGCAAACCGCAGCTCGCAGTTATTTCAACAAGTCCGCCGAAAGTTTAACTATCGGTGAATCGGCAATGATGGCAGGTTTGATTCAAGCACCAGAAGAATTCAGCCCGTTTATCAGTATGCCTAAGGCAAAGCAAAAACAAAAGGAAGTCCTCGGACGGATGCGAGAATTGAACTGGATCAACCAGGAAGATTACGACGAAGCCCTGAAGCAAGAAATTAAACTTGGTAAAATCAGGTCGTTTCAGGGCAGTGCTTTACCTTATGTTACCAATGCTGTGTCCCAGGAGTTGGCGAAGAAGTTTGGACGTGATGCCTTAATTAAAGGTGGGATGCGCGTACAAACCACCGTTGATGCTGACTTTCAACGCATGGCAGAGCAAACTGTCAGCAAGTGGCATGAGAGACTTTTGGGTGAAGGTTTATACAAGAATCAAATGGCATTAGTGGCAGTTGACCCCCGCACCCATTTTGTCAAAGCATTGGTGGGTGGTGTGGATGCGAAAACCAGTGAGTTTAACCGGGCAACTCAAGCTCAACGTCAGCCTGGGTCTTCTTTTAAGCCGTTTGTTTACTATACAGGTTTTGCTAGCGGGAAGTTTGGACCAGACTCGACCATAGTAGATGCTCCTGTCAGCTACCGAGATGGTAACGGTTGGTACTATCCAAGAAACTATGATGGTGGCTTTTCGGGCGCGATGTCAATTCGCACTGCCATATCCCAGTCTCGCAACATCCCCGTAATCAAGGTTGGTAAGGCTGTAGGGATGAATAAGGTTATTGAAACCTGCCGCACTTTAGGAATTATGAGTCCGATGGAACCGGTAAGTTCTTTGCCTCTAGGTGCAATTGGTGTCACACCTCTGGAAATGGCAAGTGCCTATGCAACCTTTGCCAATTATGGCTGGCAATCACCAACAACCATAATTGTCCGCGTCACTGATAGTAGTGGTAATGTATTGCTAGATAACACGCCAAAACCTCAGCTAGTCCTAGATCCTTGGGCATCGGCGGCAATTATTAATGTGATGCAATCGGTTATTGAAAACGGTACCGGTAAAAAAGCCGCAATTGATCGTCCAGCTGCTGGGAAGACAGGGACAACTTCCTCTGAAAAGGATATTTGGTTTGTCGGTACTGTGCCGCAGTTAACGACTGCTGTTTGGGTGGGTAGAGACGACAATAGACAGTTGGCAAGCGGTGCAACGGGTGGTGTGATGGTAGCACCGATTTGGCGCGATTTTATGCTCAAAGCGCTGAAGAATACACCTGCGGAAAACTTCAAGTCTCCATCGCAGTTTCCTCGCCCCAAATCCAATGACAATGATAATTAGGGGATAGTGGATGGTGGATGGTGGATAGTGGATAGTGGATGGTGGAACAACTAATCACGCTTCCACTAACCACGTTCCAACCAACAACGTTCCAACCAACAACTAACTTCTCTAAGTCTGCTTTCCTAAATCGGTTTTCATCCGTTCTAAAGTTACGTTCATTTGGTCAAACATTTGTTGCGGTGTGACGCCAAACTGACCTAACTGTGTTTTAATTTGCTCCATAGTCATTTGCGCCATAAAATCTTCTGATAGCTCGAAGCGCTTCATAAAGATGCGATATCGATCCATCATCGCTTCCATTTGCTCAATAAACAGCTTTTTACCCTCGCGATCAAATTTGCCGTAATTGTTGCCAATTTTGATCAACGCTTGATAATCTTCAAACAGCTGTTTCGCTTCTTGCTGAACTATATCAGAGTCAAAGAATCCCATTTTTCCTATCTTCAACTGAGTTAAAATACTTCATTCGCGTACACTTTTGCCTTCATAAGCCTAATTTTAGTTTAGGGAACTATTGTAGAAAAGAAGCTTCGGTTTGAGTACGGTTTTTACCGAAATTTCAACACTTGACTTGAGAACTATTTCTGGTTGTGCAACAAGGTAAGATAATAGTGGGTTTTTTAAGTATCAGATTTATGAAATGATTTAGATTAAGCTTTGGCAGGTGCGCGATCGCTTGCTCAAAAAATCTCACTTAGAAGTGCATATATTTCTTCAAGTTCTTCAGCTATGAGACTTTGATGGCAATAAAGTCTAACCCCAGCATCGTATTTCAATGCTTTGTTTACATTATAGCTCTCAACCATAGCGATCGCTTCATAGCAGCAATGCTGTGCATTAGGAATCGAGGAGTGAAAATAAGAATGTTCAGAAGAGAGCGATTTGTTCAATTTTCAGTAAAATGGCAGCAATGCTAAATTTATTAACTTGCTTGGAAGCGATCGCTCTAGTTGTGTCAGAACTGTGGTAGTAATAAATTACATTGAGAAAATGTTGACTAAGCGAAAAAGCCGAGCCATAGCTGCCATTTTAGCTTTTTCTGGCACGCTGACAATTTCAGGGTTACATAAATTTTATCTGGGACAGCCGCTGTGGGGTTTGTTATATGTGTTCCTTTCTTGGACACCGATTCCCAAGGTAGCTAGTGCTATTGAGGGAGTTTGGTATTTAGCGCAAGATGAAGAAGCTTTTGATCGTAATTTTAATTTAGGTAAGTCAGCACTAAAAAATTTACAAACCAATAGCAATCAGATAACAGCTATGGCTGAAGCTTTGCGATCCTTAGATACTCTCAGACAAGATGGTTTAATTTCTGAATACGAATTTGAACAAAAGCGTCGCCAGTTGCTAGACCAAATTACCTGAAAAGTGCGAAAATAATGAACAATTGGCTTCCTTTGAACCCCAGGTTGCAAAAACTGCGATCGCGGCTTTTGAATGACCCTTATTACCGACTACAATCTGGGTCAGAGATTGCTCTAGCTGCACAATTGGGTATCCGCATTCATGCGAATCAAGCAACTGTAGATGATTGGTTGCGTTTACCGGGTTTATCGATTCATCAAGCGCGATCGCTTGTAGAACTTTCGCGTATTGGTGTAAAATTTTACTGCATTGAAGATATTGCCGCTGCTTTAAGTATAGCAGCGCCGCGACTAGAACCACTAAAGCAGATTCTAGATTTTAGTTATTATGACGACGAAGCCTTAGGAAATCCGACGCAAATTAATATTAATACAGCAACGGTTGATAATTTAGTAAAAATTCCTTTTATAAATGCGTCTTTGGCTGAAGCAATAGTAGAGAATCGTTTATCAAAGGGAGATTATCGCAACTTAATAGATTTTCAACAAAGGTTGAATTTATCGAGTGATGCGATCGCTCAATTAATGTATTATCTCAGGTTTTAAACTCACGACAAACATAAATTTCAGATCGTAGTAAGCACTCTTCGTGCTTAAGATAAGCGATGAATCGCTTACTACGAGTATATAATCAGTATTCCTATCAAGCTTGGAACACGAAACTTGTAAATTTTACCTTTGTACTAATTACCCTAACCACTGAGGATTCTTAGCGGTACTGTCAAAGCGATCGCTCGTCTTAAATAATTCGTACTCACCTTTGGCAGCAACGGAAGCCGTTTTCTTTAACAAAGCTGCGGTTTGCTCTTGACTCATCGGCTGAAATGTGCGTGCTGCCTCAAATGCTTGGTTGAGAATTTCCATACTATCAATGCCTGTAATTACAGTTGAAGTTGGTAAGTTCATTGCGTAATGAAGGCACTCAATAGGCTTAACTGTGTTACTCTTAAGAATAATTTGATCGCCCATTGATTTCATGCCCAGCACACCGATTTGATTTTGTACCAATTTGGGTAAAACTGCGCGTTCAAAACTGCGAAAATGGGCATCCATAACATTAAGTGGCATCTGTACTGTATCGAAACGGAAGTTATTTTGAGCAGCAATTTCTAGCATTCTCAGGTGAACCAAGGGATCTTTGTGTCCTGTAAAGCCGATATAACGAACTTTACCTGCCTTTTGTGCTTCTAGCATTGCTTCTGCTGCACCACCTTTAGCAAAAATCCGGTCTGGGTCTTCTAAACGGATAACTTCATGAAATTGCATTAAATCTATACGATCAGTTTGTAGACGTTTCAGAGACTCGTCTATTTGCTTGGCAGCAGATTCTTTTGTGCGACCATCAATTTTGGTCATGAGAAAGACTTTTTGGCGGTAGCCGTCTTGTAACGCCTTACCCATGCGAATTTCGCTACCACCGTTGTGATAATCCCAGCAGTTGTCCATGAAATTAATTCCACGATCAATCGCACTGCGGATAATTTTAATGCTTTCTTGCTCGTCTTTTTGCCGTCCGATATGATGACCACCCAAACCGATGACAGAGACTTTCTCTTTTGTGCTGCCTAGCGTGCGATAAATCATATCACCGTTTCTGGTTGTCTGTTGCGGTGTCGCCGCTAAAAGAGGACTGAGAAAACCTTCCGAAGCTGCCAAACCTGCTGCCAAACCTGAAATCGAAGCTGTATAAAGGAAATCTCGTCTGTTGATATCCACAAAGTCTATCCTTAACTTTTGTTTGTTCCTAATAGACATCTCCAGAGTCATAGGTAGAGACGTAGCACTGCTACGTCTAATCAAGGGTTTGGGGCAACGCATAATTAATTTATGGAGATGTCTAATAGACAATCTTCGATCTCAAGGCTTGCAGCGACATCAGTCAAATGGTTTACTTAGTGTTGTTTAGTCTTCTATCCAATGGTAGACACTTGAGGATATGAACTAAATTAACCCAATGCGGTCAAAAGGCCAAAACCGGAAAGTTGCTTTACCAATGATGTTTTTTCTTGGTAAAAACCCCCAGTAACGAGAATCGTTGCTATCGTTACGGTTGTCTCCCATGACGAAAAATTCATCTTTGGGGACTGTCACGGGTGGGAAGGGAAGATTTGGAGGTTCAGCGATGTAGTCTTCTTCCAGAGGTTGACCGTTGAGGTAGACTTTACCTTTGGCTACGCTGATTACTTCACCGGGTTCACCTATGACGCGCTTGATGAAAGCTTGATCTTTAAGATATCCGCGACGTTGCAGTTCTTCGGGAGGCTGAAATACGATGATATCCCCAGTTTTCGGGGGGTAGAATTTATAAGAGATTTTTTCTACCACCAAGCGATCGCCTGTAAATAATGTTGGTAACATCGAATCAGAGGGAATGTAGCGGGGTTCGGCAACAAATGTGCGGATTAAGAGAGCAAGACATAAAGCGATCGCTACTAACGTCAGATTTTCCTGGGAATTACGCCATATTTTCGACGAAGCGGGAGTCTGTTTTGCATCACTTTCGTGAGGAGTCATAGAAATTTTCAGTTTAGATCAAACAAGTTATAACAATACTTGATTATTCTGACGCTAAATATATGTTTATAACCAGTCGTTTTTCTAGGCAAATGCGTTTATCGTATTCGGACACCAAGTTGTTTATCCCAGTGGAGTGGTAATGATGCTTTTGGCAAAGGAGATTCAGGAATCTGACCGACGGAAACGCCATATTGCCAGTTTGGTGGACAGATAGCAATAAAACGAGCATAACCTCCCAAGCCACCTTTGAATTTAGGATAGCCGATCGCCACTAATGCACCTGTCTGGGGAACTTGATCTAAATTCGTGACTCCTTCTGCTTGGGTATATCCGTTGTTCAATAACCAAGCTTCTCCTTCAAGGGTGGGAGTACTATCTGTATCCAGGGGTTCGTGTCCGTGGAACAGGATTTTGCGTTGTAGGTGGAGGAATTTGAGAGCCTCTAACGATACTCCAGGAAACTTAGTCCTTGTTGCTAGTTCGGGGTTTGACCATTCTTTCGACCAGTCGGAGCGCACAAATACAACGGAGCCTTCAGGAATTTTACCATGCCGGCTCTCCCAATTCTGAATATCCTTAACTGTGAGATGATAATTGGGGTTTTTGGCAACTTTGTTTTGAATAGGAATTATCACCAAAGGACGAACGGCAAAGGTTGCAGGCAATTCATCAATTGCCGGATAATCAGGATTCCAGTGGGCTGGTGGATCTAACTGGGTTCCGAGTTGATCTGTAGATAAATCGTATTGAGTTGCTTCAAAGCCATCTTCTTTATAGGTGTATGGCTTGCCTGTCTTGGGGTTAATTGTGGGTGTAAACTTAGACGGAGCAAATCCTGACCATACTGGAATTGAGGGAGCGATCGCATGAGTTAAATCAACATATTTTGCACTTTTGAGCGATCGCTGATAAACTTGCCACAAAGCAGGCTGAGTGCTTGGCTGTGCGGCGTTGATGGACAAGCAAATAATCAAGTTAAAAAGAATTCCTAAGCACAAAAGTGCAAGTTTTTTCATAAATTTTAGTAGCGTGCCTTATCAATTAGCAAACCCTAACCTAATTCCAAACTAGTTGCGCCGAAGATGCGATTTAGATCGGTGATAAGTGTTCTATAACAATACATGCGAATACAGGTGGATGATTGTTGCAAATTATAGCGTCGAGTAAAAAAGGCGATCGCCGAATTAGCATCAGGTATATCAATAAACACAGTCTGTGAAGCCGCATGACTAGTTAAAGCTTGAAAAAGGCATTCAGCAATTTCACTATTATCCGCAAATAAAGGACCTATTTTGAAGCCTTCATAACACGGACGAATGACACCATAACCTTTCAATTTACCAGCATCTACCACACCATAGGCAGCCCCTTGTTCAACGTTAATCCAAAGTTGTAGAAATTGAGGACGGCTAAAACCAAACAGTTCTGCGTCATAACGAATGACTTCTGTTAAAGGTACATCAACTAGTGGAACTACATCTGTTGGCAGGACATGAGAATTAGGACTTTCGTAAACATGACGAATATGACGATAAGCCGGGGTAAAACCAATTTTACGGTAAGTTGCTTCTCTTTCCACAACCGCGTCTAGGGCTACGCTGCGTTTATTCTCTTCTAATCTTAGATTCAACTGTTGCCAAGCAGCTTGCCAAATCTGTGTCCCGTATCCCTGTCCACGCCATTTATTTTTAACAATATAAAGTCCGATAAAACCAAAAGTCGCATCATAACAAACAGCAGAGATGCAGGCAATTGGTTCATTATTCACTTCTCCAATTAAGAATCCCGTTGGATCGGTAGCATAGAAGGCTGTTGCATTATTGATCCCTGGATTCCAACCTTCTGCTGCTGCCCAGTTTAGGGCAAGCTGCACATCTTTTGGTGTCATCTGCCGGATTTTTAAGGCATTTATCATGATGTTTGATTCCACACTCGCTTATCCAAATTTTAAACTGACTAAACGCTTTTGCTTATCGAGGGGAAAAGGAATAAGGTTAGATTTATCTACTGTTTGTATTTTTGTGGTGTCGGTAAACAAAAAACGGTGAAGGTATTGAAGCCTTTACCGTTTTTAAATTTTGAATTGAAAAACTCCATACATCTTCCAACAAAAAACGGTAGAGTAATTAATACTCTACCGTTTTTTAATTTGGGATTTAATTTAAAATTCCAATTTGTTTACAAAGCTTTTAAACTTCTGCTTTTTAATTTAAACCGCGTCGTTAAGCGCCATAGTTCGCCAGCCCCAAGTACTGTAGATGTTCCAGCAATTATGCTTATCCAGTCTATTAAAGATAAAGGCACTGTTCTGAATACGGTTCCACCAAACTGAATAATCAATATTTGTCCTACTAAGATGGTAATAGCGATCGCCACAAATCCTTTATTCTTAGATAAGCCTGTAAAAGCAGATTGTTTTAACCCCAAACAACGAGCATTAAACAAGTTCCAAAACTGTAACATCACAAATACGGCGAAGAACACAGAAAGTTCATAAGTACTTATATCTCCGTCGCGACGAATGTAACGTAAAAAGCCAATTAGAAACATCAAAAATGCTAACCCAACAGTGAAAATATTCTGTGCCATTGCAGAAGTGACAATAAAGGCTTCTGGGTGACGGGGAGAGTGCTGCATAACGCTTTGGTTAGGAGGTTCCGTTGCTAAAGCCAAAGCCGCAAAAGTGTCCATAATCAAGTTAACCCAAAGCATTTGTGTCACAGTTAGAGGAAGCGCGACTCCAATAAATGGACCGACTAAAGCAATTCCCAACGCGACAACGTTGATGGTTAATTGAAACAGAATAAATCGTTGGATATTTTGGTAAAGCGATCGCCCCCAAACAACTGCATTTACAATACTACTGAAAGAATCATCAAGCAAAATGATGTCGCTAGCTTCTTTGGCGATCGCTGTGCCACTCCCCATTGCTAAACCTACTTGAGCTTGTTTGAGTGCCGCAGCATCGTTTGTACCATCACCAGTAACACCTACCACCTCACCCTGAGCTTGTAACAGTTTC
This sequence comes from Nostocales cyanobacterium PMM_0081, assembly GCA_949127805.1. Classification (GTDB taxonomy): domain Bacteria; phylum Cyanobacteriota; class Cyanobacteriia; order Cyanobacteriales; family Nostocaceae; genus Hassallia. The sequence goes on along the minus strand of CASBQC010000013.1, from coordinate 5,136 downwards.
ACCAACCTTAGTTTATCAAGTGGACGCGCTCTAGAAAGTATTTTTAATTCCAGCACCGCCTGACTTGCTTCTTTGTCACTCAGTTGGGCAAATTGTTGACCAGTTAGATGCAAATAACCACTATTAAAATCATCATCTTTTTCCCAAAGTCCAATTTGACGGGCAATTTCTTTGGCTGTCTCTGAGTTATCACCTGTGACAACTTTTACCTGAATCCCTGCACGTAAGCAAGCATCGATGGCATCAGGTACTTCTGGACGCAAGGGGTCTATAATTGCCACAAAGCCCAGCCAAGTCATGTTGTGAGCAATTTCTTCTATTTCCGTCTCACTCGAATACTGGGGGACATCGTGGTAAGCAAACCCAAGCGCCCGCATTCCTCGCTTTTGGTATTCTTTAATTAGAGATGCGATCGCTGCTTTATTGTTGAGTGGTTTTAGCCCTCGCTCTGTCAAAATGTGCGAACAACGTTCTAAAATTACTTCTGGCGCACCTTTGATATAAAGTACATCCTCTTTGGTTACAGATGAAGTGCCGATTGTACCCATGTATTTTTTCTGACCACAGAAAGGCATTCGGTTTTTAATTTGAAAGTTACCCCGGTAGGAGATATAATCAATTTCCTGACTATCTAGCCATAAAAGTAAAGCTCCTTCGGTAGCGTTGCCAATAGGACGAGGAGCCTGTAAAGGTTTTTTCTCTAAATCAGCAGTACTATTAGTAGCGATCGCTTCGGCAATTAATGCTTGCACATCTCTAACTGCTGGCACTAATTGAGATTTAAAACTAGGAAAATCGACTTCATGCACCCGCATTTGATTTTGGGTAAGGGTGCCAGTTTTATCAGAACAAATCACTGTCGCAGAACCGATAGTTTCGCAAGCGTGCATCCGACGTACCAAATTATTTGATGCAGCCATCTTTCTCATACTATAGGCAAGGCTGAGAGTAACGCTCATCGCCAACCCTTCTGGAACAGCTACCACAATAATTGTCACAGCTACCATAAAGTAGTGCAGTAATGCTTTGGCAACACTACCAGGAACCCAGCTATTTACAGAGTTAGGAATTAATCCTAAAGGATAGCCGAAACCAAGTCCGATAGTGAAAAATACTAGTACTATACCAACTGTTCTCAGCCAACTAAGAAAACTATTATTTTCCAGCCATTTTGGTGCTGCAAGTTTGCTACCAGCTAGCTCTAAACCATCGTAAACTACAGGTAGCCAGACTCGGCTAAGTACTACTAGCACACTAACAATTGACAGTCCGACAACATACCACTGTTGATAATTCAGGCTTAACTCTTTGGTGACAAAACCGCGTACCAGCAAAGATAAAAAAGTGACACCAGCAAAGCCAAGACCAACTACGCCAATTAGTTTACTAAGTTTTTCTAATTGACGATTGAGCGGTGTTTCTTCTCCAGTTTCTACAGAAGCGATCGCTGTGGATAATTGACCAATTTCAGTATTATCACCAACAGCAATAATTTCTAAATAACCATATCCTTGCTCAACCATCGTGCTGCGATAAACTTTGTCAGCGGGGTAAGTTCCCTCTTTGATACCTTGATCGGTGAAGTCAGCTTGAGTAAGTTTTTTAACTGGTTCTGCTTCGCCGGTGATTTTTGACTGGTCGATTTCTAGAGAGACTTCTTCTAAAATTTGTCCATCAGCCGGGATTTCTTCACCTTGTTCAACGTATACAATGTCACCGACAACTAAATCTTTGCGGGGAATGGTGGTAAAGTTGCCATCTCGGATAACTTTAATTGCAACTTCATCGTAAACTTGATTCAGGATATTAAATTCTTGATCGGCTTTGTATTCGTTGACAAACGCGAGAGTAGTCGCTAATAAGATAGCAGCTACAATCCCCAAGCCTTCAGCATATTCACCTTCAAAAATCCCGACAGTAATAGCGATCGCTGCTGCAATCATCAAAATCCGAATTACTGGATCTTCAAATTTTTCTAAAAACAGTTTCCACAAAGGGTCACGTTTTGGAGGAGTAAGAACGTTAGCACCGTACTTTTGGCGATTGACCTTAACCTGTTCAGAAGTTAATCCTGCAAATGGTAATTGAGTTTTCTGAACCTTATTATTCTCATTAGTAAGCATGTTAAATCTCTTGAATTCTCAAAAACAATAAACTATCTAAATTCCACATCCAAACCTAATTCGTGACTAATACTAAATACAAAAATGTCCAAACTCCTAACGAAAAAGTTTAATAAAACCTTTGCGTACCTTAGCGATTACTCAGCGTTACTCTGCGTTTAAAAACTATAATCTTTTCTGCCAAACTCTACTACAATGCAGTGTTTACTCAAGATTTATGTTTGCGAATGGCGTTATTCATCAAGATGATTTGTTCGGCATGAAACGAGGGAGGCATTAAGCTGTGAATTCGATGATCTAGCCCATCATGCATCACATCTGTTGGTAGTTGAGAGTGGTCTAATCCCAAAGTATGACCGATTTCGTGGGTGATAGTATTAGCAATTAAATTAGACAATTGGCTAATATTCAAGCTTGCCCGATGAGAAGCATTAAGTATTTGGTCTATGCGAACAGCAGCACGGTCTGTAACTTTGCCATGACTGAAACTAGCAATTCCCAGATAGTCAACAAGCTGTTGATCGACAAACACATAGACATAGGTGAAGTTTTGCCCCCACTGTTTTTCATCAGGTTGGTCTGAAGTTAAGAAGAGATTTACACTTCTAAAAGCACTGAAGACTTGAGCTAGGGAATTTGCGATAATTTCTAGCATCATATCGTCCTGGGTGTCGATATTCATACCTGAAATATCGACCCAGACACAATGACGAATTTCACTATTTTTCCCAGCAATCAACCATCCACAAAACGGACATACTCGCCAGTTAGTTTGGATAGGGGAACGGCAACCCTGACAGCGCGGTTTTGGTGGTCTAGTCAGGTTAATCCGTTCCCAAATTGGAATTTTAAGCTTACGATTAGTCTTAGTGAGATTCAGGCGATCGTAAAGCGACATTTTATTTTGAGCCAGCTACCCAATTAAAGCCAAAACGATAATAATCGCCACTTTTTTGAAGTGTAATAGCCATAATTACGAATTTCCTGGTATTTAAGAGTAAGAAGCAGCAAGTTCACCTAAACCATTGACATTCACACCATTGCCAATTGCAGCCATTTTCCACTCATTATTGTGTCGATACACTTCAGCTAAAACCATCGCAGTCATGCCCAGATACTCTTTACCGGAGAGGTTATATCTAGCCAGTTCTTTGTTATTAGCTGCATTAACCAGGCGTACAAAAGCATTTTCGATTTGGCTAAAGTCCTGTTTGCGAGCAATGCAATCGTAAATATTGACTACAAAGACTAACTTGGCAATCTCCGCAGGTACGCGAGGCAAATCGATAATAATCACTTCATCATCGCCATCGCCCGCACCTGTTAAATTGTCTCCTGTATGAGTAATGGCTTTTGAAAAATGCTGGAGATTACCAAAGTAGATAATATTCTCTTTTGCAATTAATTTGCCATTCGCATCTAGGCAAATCACAGATGCATCTAAGTCATATTCATGACCACCGCCACCAAAATTACCAAAAAATCCGCCGCCTGATCGCTTTGCTACATCCCAACCGAGTCCGCACATCATTTTGGTTAGACCAGGAGCTTCTTTTGAAAGTGAAATTCTCTGTCCTTTCTGCAAACTAATTGCCATAATAAATCTCCTAGCTATAACGGTCTAATAAAGCTTTTAATCCACCTTGATAGCCGGAGCCAACAGCATTTAAACGCCATTCTCCGTCTTTGCGATAAATTTCAGCCATAATCAATGCAGTTTCGACTGAATAATCTTCAACTAAGTCGTATCGAACTACTTCTTGGCTTGTTTGAGCATTAACGACACGCACAAAGGCATTTTGAACTTGACCAAAGTTTTGATGTCTTTCTGCGGCTTCGTGGATGGTTACAGTAATGAGAATTTTATGAACTTCAGCAGGAACTTTTTGTAAATTAATCTTGATGACTTCATCATCACCATCACCTGCGCCTGTAAGGTTATCTCCTGTGTGTTGAACTGATTTGTTTGAATCTGGGCTGGCGAGGTTGTTGTAAAAAATAAAGTGGTTATCAGAAATTAGTTTTTCATTGCTTCCTAGTAAGAAGGCTGAAGCATCTAAGTCAAAATCAAAGCCTGTGTCCATTGCTTTGACATCCCACCCCAAACCAACAAATACTTCAGTAAGTCCTGGTGCAACTTTGTCGAGCGATACACGTTGTCCTTTAGTGAGTGTAACTGCCATTGTTTGATAACTCCTTAATTTTTTTACTAAGCTTCAGTTCTGTCGCCAAAAAATTCTTTATTTGTAGCGACTAAGAAGTGCATCTAAGCCACCTTGATAACCAGAACCTACAGCGTTGATACGCCATTGTTCTTCTTTGAAGTAAAGTTCAGCCATAATCATGCATGTCTCTGTGGAATAGTCTTCCACAAGGTCGTAGCGAACTACTTCTTCATTTGTCTGAGAATTAACAACCCGTACAAATGCATTTTGCACTTGACCAAAATTTTGACGCCGCGTCTCGGCTTCATGAATGGTTACAGCAATAAGAATTGTTTGAATATCATCAGGTACTTTTTTAAGGTTAATTTTGATGACTTCATCATCTCCCTCACCAGCACCTGTTAGGTTATCTCCAAGATGTTGAACTGATTTGTCCGGATCGGGACTTGTTAGGTTGTTATAAAAGATAAGATGAGCATCAGAAATTAGCTTTCCATTTGCATTTAATAGAAAGATAGACGAATCTAAATCAAAGTTGTGACCGGTGTCTGTGGCTTTAACATCCCATCCCAAACCAACAAATACTTCAGACAGTCCTGGGGCAACTTTATCAAGGGATATACGTTGTCCTTTTGTCAATGTAATTGTCATACCTAAATCTTCCTTTTGAGATAAATGATGTATATGCAAAAAAACCTGTATAAAATTGATAGCAATGCACCAAAAACATTACTAAAAAATTAGCTTTGTAATAGCAGTTCATCCTTAATTTATTCAAGTGTGCTGATATTAAAAGCTGTTATTTAAACTTTTACAGATTAATCATGCAACTATTATGTGTTTTTTTT
>CASBQC010000012.1 GCA_949127805.1 Nostocales cyanobacterium PMM_0081 | reverse complement strand
TTTTAATGGACTTTGGCTATGAGCCAGGAATTTAAATTCCTGGCGGGTCAGAAGACTAATTGATAATGCCAGAATATGTCAGCCAACTAACAACGGCTAATAGCAAAAGTCCTCTAAAGAGGACTAAAAACTTACATTATATTTCAGTCCATTTTAATGGACTTTGGCTATGAGCCAGGAATTTAAATTCCTGGCGGGTCAGAAGACTAATTGATAATGCCAGAATATGTGAGCCAACTAACAATTATCCACTAACAACTAACAAATTTACGGCTTTACTTGTTTCATCTCACCATTCAGCGCTTGCGCTAATTCGGTTGTTGTTAAGGACTGAACAAGGGTTAAACCTACAGGTTGACTAGAAATGGTTTTGATGTAAGCAGCGTTTAGGTAAGGAATGTATTTTGAAGTTCCCGCTACGTAAGTTTTAAAGAATGGTAAACTCAAAATATTTATGTAACGACGCGCTTGTGCTGGATTGTCGCCAACTATCGCGGAAGGTAATCCTATTTGTTCAGTCGTGTTCTTGCTTTGACCAATCGCAGAAAAGTGGGTTCCACCTTCAAGCATAACTAGATACTTTTGGGTATTAGAAATCCAGGAAAATGGCAGAATTTGTTCGTATAAAGCTGGGGCAATGGTATCATTACTGCTGCCAACAATCATTACGGGAGTTTGAATTTGCTTTAAGCCAGCTTCTCCGAAGATACTGCTAGTAATTGGATTAACGGCGATCGCTGCTTTAACTCTCTCATCTCGCAACTTATAGTCTTGGTTGTTTGGCAATTGCAAAGCTTGACACTGAAGCAATAAAGACAGATTCCAAGTATCTTTAAGCGCCTTTTTGCTACAGTCTTTTGTTAATTGCTGAAAGTTAATTTTAGCACCAGCCAAGGCTAATGCTGTGTAGCCACCAAATGATTGACCAATTACGCCAACTTGTTGCAGATTTAACCGTCCTTTAAATCGGGAATCAGATTTGTTCCGCATCTCCAATTCATCAAGTACATGTTTGATATCTAAAGGACGATCCACAAATTCCTGTGGTTTTGCGGCTTCACTAGCGCGTCCATCTAAAAGCGATCGCAGTTGTTTGGCATCGCTACCTGGATGATTGGGAACGATGACAGCAAACCCGTAGGAGGCTAAGTGATTTGCTAAATATTCAAAGTTGCCGCTGTCTGAACCGACACCATGAGATATAACAATTACGGGTGCGGCTGTGGAAACATTGGGAAGATAAACATCGGTTAATAAAAGCCGATTGCGTGCTAAGTCAAAAATCTTTAGTGTCTCTTTATTTTTGACTATAAACTGTCCCTTGCGGCGTAAATCTGGCAATTGTGAGAGAAAGGACGACGGCTGAATGGTCGCGGCTTCTGTATTAGACTTTTGGGAAACTGCGGCGATCGCTCGATTAGTTTCACTAACAAGTTTTTCCACCTCTCCTGCTATCCCCAAGCTACGCGCTAAATCAATGTGAATGCTGCGACTGGGATACTTTTTTAACAAATTTAATAACGTTAAGCCAGATGGCTCGGCAGAAGCTAAAATCAGTGCTGAACGTAAGGCATGAAAACTTGGTTCGGCTTCACGAGATTCAGTTTTAATTACTTCTCCCAACCTTTCTAGAAGAAATTTTCCTTGGGGTGTGTAGAGAAATTGCGAAACCGCTACCGAGTTAACTTTGATTGGTGTCAGTAAAACCCGACGCAAGTCCTGGAGTTTTTGTGGCTGCACATATTGCTGATAAACTGCCAAGTCGTCGTCAATTACATTCTTTTTCGCGTAATCTTCTAAAGCATTAATGGAAATAGAACGCTCTAGAGCCGAGTAAGATGCATAAATTCGCTCTGCTGCTTGTGCTGAATTATTCATCCCAAGTGTAGGCAGCAGCGTCGAGAGAACCAGCCAGAGAAAGTTTTTTCTCAGGGTGCAGGTCCAATTACCAAACAAGCTGTTCATCGATCAACGATGTTGTAGGTGATGTTGTTTTACGAGGCGTTTGCTTTGGTAGTTATGGACACCCTGGATCTTTGAAATTCGATTCGCCTGGTGAATTATTGATTTTTGTTTTTTTCTCTAGTTAAGAAATTCAAAATAAAATTTCTTGAGAGTTGTTAACATAGGTCAAATTACCTAGCTATCCAAATATGAATTAACAATTTTTTGGTAGCTATGACATCATAACAAATAATAATTTGACCCGCTTCAGTATGGCAAATGCAACAATGAATCAGGAATTAATTTGCGGAAAAAACCGTAAATTTACTGAAATAAAAACTGAGATTATTTGGATTTTCCCAGAGCGATCGCTACACAACCAGATACAACCAAAACCGCACCGATTATACCTACGAAAGTCAGGCGTTCTGGTGCAATCAGATTACTTGCCACAACTGATACAACTTCAACTGATATCAAAGTCACAATCGGAGCGATAGCCAATACTGCACTTACCCGCGATGCTTCCCAATGCTCTAAGGCTTCTGCAAAAGCACCGTAAGCAATTAGAGTATTCAAAGCACAAAAAAACAACATTCCCCCATGCAAAAAATCGAGTGTTAAAATTGTATTCGGATGAGCAAAGGGAGTGAATAATAAAGCACATCCTCCGTAAAGAATCAGCATATTGCTGGCAGAAGATAACGATTGTAATAATTGTTTTTGTGCTAAAGCATAAATCGCCCATGCGATCGCTCCCAACACAGTTAAACTAGTACCTAAAAGATATGTACCACGCGCTGTAATTAAATTATTTAGTTGCTCATGAAAGAACAACAAAAAACCAACAATCAGCACACTCACACCAACCCACTGACGCAATGTATAGCGTTCGTGAAAAAGAACTAAACCACCGAAACCTAATAATACCGGCGCTAGCTGAATGATAACTTCGGCGTTAGCGGGTGATGTTAAGGCTAAACCTTGCAAAAAAAGAAGGTAATTACTAGCTAAAAAGATAATAGCGATCGCTAACAATTTCCCAGAAGCAGAACGCAGTTGTATTAACGTTGGTAATTTACCCCGAACTCCTAAATAAACGGCAAGCAATGCAAATGACACTACAAAGCGAAACCAAGTGACGGTGTAAACATCAAGCACTTGCAATGTTACCGTCAAAGCAATAGGTAGAATTCCCCATAAAAAAACGGTCAAAAGCGATAGCAACAGTCCTAAACGCCAGCGACCGGAACTTTGATGCATAATTTTGTTAGTTGTTAGTTGTTAGTTGTTAGTTGATGGTTGTTAGTTGTTGGTTGATGGTTATCTACGCTCCCCACTAACCACTAACCACTAACCACTATCGACTATCCACTATCTTTTAAAAGAAATCCATCATCCAAGGGGAGGAACCTGCAAAGATTTGCGAAGCTGTATCAAGAGATGTTTCTGTACCTTGAATTTTTCCGGCTATCTGCAATTGCTGCGGTGTAAACAAACCTGTGTAAAGGGGTGCTAATCCTTTGATGTCTAACTGTAACTCACCTTAGGAAAGTTAAACTACAAACATACTACGTCAAGTGGTATTGCGATCGCACTTAACAGATGATTGGGGGATTTTGACACTCCCCAGCCATAAATGACGGGGATTCTAGTTTCACCAAAATCCATGTAGAGACGTAGCACTGCTAGGTCTCTACATGGGGATTCATAGTTATATTTAGGAACGCTACCAATTCCAACAACTGCGTCTCACTTAACTGCGTAATTCCCAAACTTTGCGCTTTCTCCAACTTAGAACCCGCATCTTCTCCCACAACTAAATAATCAGTTTTCTTACTCACAGATTCCGTCACTTTGCCACCATTTTTCTGAATCAACGCTTTCGCTTCATCGCGTTTCAAAGTTGGTAGCGTACCCGTAATTACAAAAGTTTTCCCGGCAAACTTTTGATTTTTATCTGCAACCTCCCTTACTTCCCCAAAAAATTGTAACCCCGCAGCTTCCAACCGTTCAATTAAAGTTTGATTTGCAGCAATGTGGAACCACTGATAAACAGATTGAGCAATTTCTGCACCAATACCGTAAATTCCTTCGATATCTGATTGCCTTGCTTGTGCTAACTGTTCGACGGTGGGAAACTTCTCAGTTAATAATTGGGCATTGACGCTACCAACATGACGAATGCCTAAACCATATAATACCCGCGACCAAGGTTGATTTTTACTAGATGCGATCGCACTCACCAATTTTTCCGCTGATTTTTTTCCCATCCGTTCTAATTCACAAAATTTGTCTTCTGTCAAGTCATACAAATCAGCAACGGAATGCACTACATTTTTATCAACGAGTTGATGCACCAGTTTTTCCCCCATACCGCGAATATCCAGCGCATCGCGACTTACCCAATGTTCTATCGCCCCTTTGAGGATAGCAGCACAAGAAGCATTAACGCATCTCGTCACCGCCTCGCCCATTTCCCTGACCACAGGTTGGTTGCATACTGGACAATGGGTAGGCATAACAAACGGTTTAGTGTCGTCGGGACGAAGTTCTTTGAGTACCCTCAGCACTTCCGGGATAATTTCCCCAGCTTTGCGAACAATGACAGTATCACCGATGCGAATGTCTAATTGGGCAATGCGATCGCTATTATGTAAAGTAGCGCGTGATACAGTCGTCCCCGATAATTGCACTGGGCGCATTTCTGCCAAAGGTGTTAATGCGCCAGTTCTGCCGACATTCACCGCAATATTTTCCACGCGGGTGGGTGCTTCTTCGGCTGCGTATTTGAGTGCGATCGCCCAACGGGGAAACTTTTGCGTAAATCCCAACTCTTCTTGCAGCTTAAAAGAATTCAGCTTTACCACCACCCCATCAGTCATGTAAGCTAAATTCAGCCGTTTTGTATCCCAATGTTGATAATATTCAGCAACTTCCGCATAAGTTGCACACAGACGCTTGTTTGGGTTGACGCGAAAACCCATTTTTTGCAGCAATTCCAAGGCTTCCCATTGAGTATTAGCAATACTTGCGTCATCCAATCCTGGAATATGCAGCGTGTAAGCAAAAAAATCTAACTGCCGTTGCGCGACAATGCGAGAGTCTAATTGCCGCAGTGTACCAGCTGTAGCGTTGCGGGGATTGGCAAATAATTGTTCACCGGATGCAAGCCTTTGGGAGTTAATTTGCTTAAACACTTCCAAAGGTAAAAACGTCTCACCGCGAACTTCCACCCGTTCAACGTTTTCTAACCCTTCTACGTTCAACCGCAAGGGAATTGAGCGAATTGTTCGCACGTTTTGGGTAATGTCTTCACCACTTACACCATCACCCCTAGTGACTCCCCTTACTAAAACGCCATTTTCGTAAGTCAGAGCCAAAGCATTTCCATCAATTTTGAGTTCGCACACATATTCTACCGCATCTATGTTCGGTGCTTGACGTCGCCAACGCCGATCCCAACCTTGCAACTCATCAACATTAAACGCATTCTCCAAACTATATAGGGGAATGTTGTGCCGCACCGAGGTAAACTGTGTAGCTGGCTTCTCACCCACCCGCTGAGTGGGACTATCTGGTGTTACGATTTCTGGATACTCAGTTTCCAGTTGTTGCAATTCTCGATACAGGCGATCGTAAACTGCATCCTCCATTATGGGAGAATCGAGGACGTAATAGGCATAGCTAGCTTGTTGTAGTAATTGCCGCAGTTCCTGAACTCGCTGTTTAACCTTCAACGTCAATGATTCCACGGAGTTGCTCTCCACTTAAAAAATCCAAATTTTTATATTCGTTTTACTTTTAGGATAGCTGTATTTAGCGATAATTCTGATACAGCAAAACAATTTCGCGTCTCGTAAGTTCGTAGTGAGCGGTTTACCGCTCATAGCTTCGATTTTAAGCGGCTCTATCCCACGGCTATTTCGTTCTACACATAAACCATCCAGAACTAAAGTTCACAGGCTTTTAGCGCGCATTCCGTTAAAACGGACTATAATCTTTTATCAGTCGTCTTTAGACGAGTTTCGCTATTAGACTCAGAATTCATTCTGAGGTGATCTCGATGAGAATGAAATAGCCCTGGGCTCTATCGGCTTATTACATTTAAGACTTCTAACTCTTTAACGGAATTTGAATCACAAATTCTGTACTATTTCCCACAGATGAAATACATTGTAACGTTCCGCCGTGCTTCTCGGTGATAATTTGGTTGCTAATAGAAAGTCCTAATCCACTACCTTTACCTTGTGGTTTAGTTGTGAAAAAAGGTTGAAATATCTGGCTTTGCACTGATTCTGATATCCCCATTCCGTTGTCGGAAATTTTAATTGTTACTTGCTCTTTGTCTATGGTGGTGCAAATGCGAATTAGTCCGAATCTGCGAGAAGCCGTAGAAAACGTTTCTACGTCTTTTATTGGTTCCTCAATCGCATCAATCGCATTGGAGAGTAAATTCAGAAACACTTGATTGAGTTGTACGGGGTAGCATTTAATTTTGGGCAAATTGCCATATTCTTTGATTACATTAATAGCAGGACGTTTGGGTAAAGCTTTCAAGCGGTGCTGCAAAATCATTAAACTAGTTTCTAACCCTTCATGAATATCAACAGCCTTTTTCTCTTCTCCATCCACCCGTGAAAAATTTCGCAGCGATTGCATGATTCCTTGAATGCGTTCAGTACCAAGTTTCATTGAAGAAATCAGTTTGGGTAAATCTTGTAGTACATGCTCTAAATCCATTGCATTAATGTTATCTTCAATTTCACACCCCGGAACAGGATACTTTTTTTGGTAGAGCTTCACTAGGTTAATTAAGTCTTGGGTATAATGTGAAGCGTGATATAAATTAGTAGAAATAAAGCCTACAGGATTGTTAACTTCATGAGCCACACCGGTAACTAGCTCCCCTAAAAATGAGATTTTTTCACTTTGGACTAACTGCAATTGAGTTTTTTTGAGTTCTTCTAAAGTCTGAGATAGTTCAGCAGTTCGTTCTTGAACTCTTTGCTCTAATTGCTGTTTTTGTTCGTCTAACTCTAAGTTAAGTTGTCGCAATTTTAAGTGTAGTTTAATTCTGGCTAAAACTTCTTTTTGATGAAATGGCTTCGTAATGTAATCTACCGCTCCTAAACTTAGCCCTTTAACTTTTTCTACAGAATCGGAAAGAGCAGTAATAAAAATGATGGGAATTTCTTTAGTAGATGGATTTGCTTGTAATTTTCGACAGGTTTCAAAACCATCTATCCCAGGCATCATTACATCTAACAATATCAAATCAGGTGGATTGTTTTTTACTTGCTCAATTCCACTGTTTCCGTCCATTTCAACTCTAACTTCGTAGCCAGCATTCACTAATGTAGCGTGAAGAACTTCTAGATTGGTTGGGCTGTCATCAATAACTAATATTGTCTCAAGATTATTGAAAGTGTTGCTTGTGTTTTCAGTTAATAAGTCGTTTTTGTGGTTATGTAAATTAATCATTGTATGGTTAGTTGGATATTAATTTATATTATTTTGGAGAAATTGACGAATCTTCTTGATATTAAAAGTTTTTACAAGTTGATTTAAGTGGTTAACAAAAGGTTTATAGTTATCATTCATTTGGGAAATTTTTGCCAATTCTTTTTGAATTCCTTTGATTTGTCCTTTATTTGCATATTCTATGAGCTTTGCCAAATCGTCAACTGGTGGGACAATGATTTCACCTGTTGTTTCTGATTTAGTAGGTGATACTCCCTCTAGGAGTGGCTGACGCGATCGCACTTTTTCTTTTTGCGCTTCTGCATAAATCCAATTCAGTTTTAAATGCTTTGACAAAAGCCGATAAATTTCCGCTGCTTGCACCGGTTTTGCCAAAAAATCATCACATCCTGCTACTTGATTTTTTTGTCGGTCAATATTAAAAATACTCGCGGAAGAAACAATAACTATTGTCTCTTTAAAAACCTGATTTATTCGCAGTTGCCGAAGCATTTTCCACCCATCCATTATAGGCATTTCTAAGTCAGCAATAATCAAATCTGGATAATAAAGACTTGCTTTTTCTAACCCTTCTTCACCGTTAGCGGCTTCAATTATAGTAAAACCCAACGGTTCTAAAAGATTGACAATTACCGAGCGATTTTCCCAACTGTCATCGACAATCATAATTTTTTTTCTGCAACCAGAATAAGCAGTGATTTTGCCGCCACTTGTGATAGTATTACTCTCTGTCCAATTATCAGGTATTAAAAATTCTATTTCAAATTCAAACACACTACCTACACCAAACTTACTTTTTACTTTAATGGAACTACCCATAAGTTCGACGATTTTCTGGCTAATAGCTAACCCTAATCCTGTACCTTCTGTTTGATGTGTGCTATCTCCTACCTGCTCAAAGGGTAAGAATATCTTCTCTATTTGTGTAGGATTCATACCAATCCCTGTATCTTGAATTTTAAATTTAATT
>CASBQC010000011.1 GCA_949127805.1 Nostocales cyanobacterium PMM_0081 | reverse complement strand
TCTTTGAACTCCGTTAATGAGTCTTTGAACTCCGTTAATGAGTCTTTGAACTCCGTTAATGAGTCTTTGAACCTCATTATAGCGGTTCCCAGATGCATGAAGCACATATCAAAACCTCACCCCCAACCCCTCTCCTTACCAAGGAGAGGGGAGATAAAGCGCAGCTTTATCGGGGTGAGGTTAAACTGTGCCTTAGTAGATTAGGAAACGCTATAATGAGCCTTTTAACCTTATTAATGAGTAGACAGAGTGTCGGGTAAGTGGGTAATATGCTTAACTTCCCTCGTGACCGACATCCGTGTTCTCACTTGAGTCCTGCCATTTCCAGTGAACAATTTCTGGCATATCTTCGCCATGCTCGTTAATGTAAAGCTTATGTTCAATTAGCTTGTCGTGCATCATCTGCTTTACATAAGCGGCTTTATACCCTAATTGTGCCACTCTGTCAATGACATCATCTACTAAACTAAAGCGGTCTAATTCGTTGAGAACGACCATATCAAACGGTGTGGTAGTCGTTCCCTCTTCTTTATAACCGCGCACATGAATGTTATTATGGTTAGTGCGGCGATAAGTGAGGCGATGAATTAACCAAGGGTAGCCATGAAAGGCGAAAATTACAGGTTTGTCAGTAGTAAAGAGACTGTCGAAGTCTTTATCGCTCAAGCCGTGCGGATGCTCGCTTTGTGGTTGTAGTGTCATCAAGTCTACCACGTTGACGACGCGCACCTTCAAGTCGGGGAAGTTCTGACGAAGAATATCTACTGCCGCTAAAGTTTCCAGTGTCGGGGTGTCTCCCGCACAAGCCATCACTACATCGGGTTCAAAGCCCTTATCATTGCTTGCCCATTCCCAAATGCCGACACCTTTGGTACAATGTTTGATTGCAGCTTCCATATCAAGATACTGCAACGCGGGTTGTTTGCCGGCGACGATGACGTTGACATAGTTGCGGCTTCGCAAACAGTGGTCTGTGACTGATAGCAGCGTGTTAGCATCGGGTGGCAAATAAACCCGGATAACTTCAGATTTTTTGTTGACTACATGGTCGATAAAGCCTGGGTCTTGATGAGAAAAGCCGTTGTGGTCTTGTCGCCAAACGTGGGAAGTTAGTAAGTAGTTGAGAGAAGCGATCTTTCGGCGCCAAGGAATGTGACGAGTAGTTTTCAACCATTTTGCATGTTGGTTGAACATTGAGTCAATGATGTGGATAAAGGCTTCGTAGCAAGAAAAGAAGCCGTGACGACCTGTAAGGAGGTATCCTTCTAACCAACCTTGGCAGGTATGTTCGCTGAGGATTTCCATCACTCGTCCATCGGGGGACAGCTTTTCGTCTTCTGGGAGTATTTCGGCATCCCAAGCTCTTGTTGTAACTTCAAATACAGCGTCCAGCCGATTCGATTGAGTTTCGTCTGGTCCGACGATGCGAAAGTTGCGCTGTTCCGAGTTGAGTTTGATCACATCCCGCAGGAATTTACCCATTACCTTGGTAGCTTCGGCAACAACTGCACCCGGTTTTTCAACTTCAACGGCATAATTTTTAAAGTCAGGCATTTTCAGGTCACGCAGCAGAATACCACCGTTTGCGTGGGGATTGTCTCCCATGCGACGCTGACCTTTGGGGGCGAGTTCGGCAAGTTCCGGAATTAGTGTACCATTACTATCGAAGAGTTCTTCTGGTTTGTAACTGTGCATCCACTCTTCGAGGAGTTTGAGGTGTGCTGGTTTGGATGCGATTTCTCCAAAAGGAACTTGATGCGATCGCCAAAAGTTTTCTGTTTTTTTGCCGTCAACCTCTTTTGGTCCAGTCCAACCTTTAGGAGTTCTCAGGATAATCATTGGAAAAGGCGATCGGTCTGTAAATCCATTACTCCGAGCATCTTCTTGAATCTCTTTGATTTCCCGAATTACTGTATCCATCGTTGCCGCCATCAATTGATGTACAATTTCTGGGTCGGAACCTTCGACAAAGTAAGGTTTGTAACCGTAACCGACAAATAAACTTTCTAATTCCTCATGGCTAATTCGTGCCAGCAGTGTTGGGTTAGCAATTTTGTAACCATTCAGGTGTAAAATGGGTAGTACAGCACCATCATGCACCGGATTGAGAAACTTATTCGAGTGCCAACTAGCTGCTAAAGGTCCAGTTTCCGCTTCACCATCACCGACAACGCAAGCAACAATCAAGTCAGGATTATCAAAAGCTGCACCGTAAGCATGAGATAGACAATAGCCGAGTTCACCACCTTCATGAATCGAACCCGGAGTTTCTGGTGCAACGTGACTGGGAATGCCCCCAGGAAAAGAAAACTGTTTGAAGAGTTTCTTCATCCCCTCAGCATCTGGGGAAATGTTGGGATAATATTCGCTGTAAGTGCCTTCGAGGTAGGTGTTAGCCACCAATCCAGGACCACCGTGACCCGGACCTGCAATATATATTGTGTTCAGGTCATTCTTTTTTATGACCCGGTTGAGGTGAACGTAAATAAAGTTAAGACCCGGAGTTGTCCCCCAATGACCGAGAAGTCTGGGTTTGACATGTTCCAACTTCAGCGGTTCTTTGAGTAGTGGATTGTCTAGTAAATAGATTTGTCCAACTGAAAGATAATTCGCTGCACGCCAATAAGCATTGATTTGACGCAATTCTTCATCTGTTAAAGGCTTTGATTGGGTCGGGGTTGCTAATATCATACCGAACTCCATTACAAAAGGATTTTGACAAGCTTACAAGTATGCAAGTTTAGTTAACTTGAAAATTATAGTCATCTTACTTATGACCAGTCTTTTCGATGTTTACCTAAAAAATCGGTAGTTATAGCTGTTACTGCTAGTCAGTTATTTGGTCGAATATCAAAGAAATATCTAGAAATCAAGATTAATGACCTTTATGAGACGTTATCAAACAATAGAACAAATTGGCTATTATTTAATTGTTAAAAGTTAAATATTGTTTAACATAAGTGTAAGAATTAATTATGCTTAATTAAAATATCTCTTTTACTAGAGGTCTGATATACGAGTAGCAAATGATACTAACTTTAGATTGTATTATCTGTTTAATCTGGAAAAAACGTAGACGCGAATTACTTTGTTGTCAAACATTGCTTTACTGTAAAATAAACATCTAACTCCATTAAACTGCGTCCTCTTGCGGAAGCTTAGATATTTCATCAATACTTGCTAATGCTATGCTATTTATTGGATGTACTGCTGTATTAATATTCTTACCCCGTGCCAAAAACTCATCAAGTAACTTAAAGAAACTCTCAAACCCTTCCTTTTCATTTACGCAGTAGAGCATAATAATCTTTGCCCAAGAATTAGAAGTTGAGACATGATACTTTTGTTGTAACCAAGGTTGAAACTCACGATAAAAATCCATTTCATCCTCAGTTGATTCAATCTTAAATTCTCTTAAAGCGGTTTTATAACCTACCAAAAACATAAAAAGGTCGCTAACTGAAGCACGTCCTATATACATACCTGGTTTCGCCTTAATTTTTTGCAAAACTTCAAATAATCTACTCATATTGCCTACCTCACTTTGTTGCAAGTTACTAATTTATTTTACAACTCATTCAAATAGTCAATCAAAAACTCTTCACTGGGACATTGAAAATCATTTAACCAATCCTCTGTAGATAATCCTTCTGTTGAGAGATTATCAAAGACTCTTTTTTTGACCTCTACCCCGTAATGAATCCCATTGAGTGTAATTGAATCGATTATTCCCTGACTTTCTAAGCGTGTACTAATTATATAATCTTCACCATACGCACTTTGAATTTTAATAACTCTGCCCTCAATACCATTTTCTGCCAACCATTGCATAACAGCTTGAGCACATTCGTAGCATTTAAGGATTCTAAAGTTGGCGACTATGTTGGCGACTTCCTGATAAATCTCATCATCCGATAATTGACTCATCTCACCACAAATATAAAATTATATACCAAGAGTGCGATCGCTTGCCATTACTGTATTTCCAAATACATTACTTCAGATACATTCAGCAAAAATTAATCTTACATAGAGTTGGTTGTATTACTATTCATAAAGCGAACTCTAAACGAACTGAACGACAATGACTTATTTAGAAGCAGCAGCGCAATTCTACAGCGAAGTCGCGCAAATACCGCAAGTTGGACTTTGTTGTGTGCAAAGTTCATCTTTGCAATTGCCAGGATTGCATATTCCTTTGCAAATGCAGGAAATGAACTATGGTTGCGGTACCACTGTTCACGCAGGTGAACTGGTAAACCAACCTACAGTATTGTATGTAGGGGTTGGTGGTGGGTTAGAAGCCTTGCAATTTGCTTATTTTTCACGTCGTCAGAGTGCTGTAATTGCAGTCGATCCGGTTGCAGCGATGCGTGAAGCTGCTACACGCAATTTAGAAATTGCCGCAAAAGAAAACTCTTGGTTTGATACCAGCTTTGTGGAAATTCGCGAAGGAGATGCTTTCAACTTACCAGTTGATGATGCTTCTGTCGATGTAGTAGCGCAAAATTGCCTTTTTAATATCTTTGAACCAGAAGATTTAACTCGTGCTTTAAAAGAAGCATATCGAGTATTAAAACCAGGTGGACGCTTGCAAATGAGTGACCCGATCGCTACTTCTCCAATTCCCCTTCATTTACAACAAGATGAACGGTTACGAGCGATGTGTTTATCAGGCGCACTCACCTATGAAGAGTATACTCAACGTATCATCCAAGCTGGTTTTGGTCAAGTTGAAATTCGTGCCCGTCGTCCTTATCGTCTTCTAGATTCTCAAACTTACAATTTGCCAGATAATTTACTTTTAGAAAGTCTGGATTCTGTCTCTTTCAAAGTTATCATTCCCGAAGATGGTGCTTGCATTTTTACAGGTAAAACAGCAATTTACGCGGGTACAGAAGAAATTTTTGACGATTCAGCCGGACATCTTCTTCAACGTGGAGTTCCAGCAGCAGTGTGTGATAAAACAGCCGCAAAACTTGGCGGATTAATGCCAAAAGAGATAATCATCACTGACTCTACGTGGTACTATGACGGCGGTGGTTGTTGTTAAAGTATGTCTCAAAAAATGGCTTAATTTTCGCCAAATAAAGTATTAGCCAATGCAAAGCAAATCAACAAATACAACAATAACACCTTTCAAAGAAAAACTAAGTTATCCCTTGACAAAAAAGGGAATTAGTGTATTACAAATTAACTTGGGTAAGCGCTGCAACCTCGCTTGTACGCACTGTCATGTGGAAGCGGGACCAAAACGTACAGAAGAACTTACTCCGGAAATTTGCGAACAGTTAATAGAGTTAATTCATCAATTTCCAGAAATTAAAATTGTTGACTTGACAGGTGGTGCCCCTGAGATGAATTATGGATTTAAGCCACTAGTAGAAGCTGCAAAAGCAACAGGTAAACAGGTAATTGTCCGGTCTAATTTGACAATTTTCTTTGAAGATGGATTTAATGATTTACCAGAATACTTTGCGAAACATCAAGTGAGAATTGTTGCTTCTCTGCCTTGCTATTTAGCAGATAATGTTGATCAAATGCGAGGTTTTGGCGTTTTTGATGATTCAATTCGCGCTATACAATGGCTGAACAAAGTCGGCTATGGAAAAGAGCCAGATTTAATTTTAGATTTGGTGTATAATTCCCAATTACCTACAAGCGAAAATTTTTCCTTAACTCCCGAACAGAATAAGCTGGAAAGAGATTATAAAATGTTCTTACAAGAACATTTTGAAATTGTGTTTAACAATCTATTCACAATCACAAACATCCCAGTAGGTCGAACTAAAATGCATTTAGAGCGGAAGAAACTTTACGCACCCTATTTGCAGTTTTTAGAATCGCATTTTAATGGTAGTACAATTGAAAATTTGATGTGTCGTGATGAGCTTTCAATTGACTATTTAGGTAATGTCTATGATTGTGACTTTAACCAGATGATGAATCTACCTGCGAAAACTCGCGATCGCGAAACCTTGACAGTTGCTAAGTTGTTAGAAGCTGGCAGTTTAAACTTAATTGATGAAGTACAAACTGCTGCTTATTGTTATGGTTGTACCGCTGGATGTGGTTCGAGTTGTGGTGGTGCTTTGGTGTAAAGTCGATTGTTAGAACAACTTCGTTACAAAAACTGTAACAAGCACATTGCTTTTGCTTAGATAAGTTTAATATGAGGTGAGTTAAATTCCTCACACCACACCGAAGCTGCGAAAGTCAATATTTCGCGGCTTTTTCATATTTAGGTCGGGAAATGCGATCGCTTATTCCTCTAACAATTTCTCTATCAGTGCGTAAATATCTCCTTCTTTCCGCAGTCCTACTCCGACTACCAAAACTACCACTTTATCAACTTCTACTTTGTAAATAATTCTGTAGCGTTGACCGACAGCCCGTAAACTGCGATATGCTTTAAGCTTGTCAAGTAAAGGTTTTCCTTGTTTTTCTGGGTCTGTTTTCAGCTTGTCGATGCGATCGCTCAATGATTTTTGTTGACGCTTATCCTTAACATCCGCGCTTCTTCTCCAATGCTAACGGTGTCAGTTCAATTGCATACTCTATGTTAGGTTGCGGTGTATCAAATTCCAAGCTTGGCTTTTGCTTCCTCCCAACTGATGGTTTCTCCTCGTTCTGCTTGGGCTATACTTTCTTGTAGCTGATTGGCAAAAGCGCGATCGCAAAGAATAGAAAGAGTTTCCAATAAAGATTCATATTGCTCGAAGCTAAGTGCTGCCATAACTGGTTTACCATGTTTGGTGATGATTACTGGCTCATCCTTAAACTCATCCGGTAAATCTAGTAATTCTTTTCTAGCTTCGGTAATGGTTAGATACTTAGGCATATAAATGTACACAATAATGTACATTTACCATAACATTAAGGCGATCGCTCTTTACCCTATTACGCTAAAGTTGCCTTATAAGCGTGCATCTAGCTTGAGTGCGGAGGAACAAATCGTGAAAGCAGTCTTAATGAGAGCACCTGGTAATCCCGAAGTTCTGCAAATGCAGTCCATAGCAAATCCTGCCGTCCCCCCAGGAGAAACGGAACTTCTGGTACGCTTGGTAGCAGCTGGGGTTAACCCAATTGATACAAAACTTCGTAAACGCGGCACTTTTTACCCAGATAAGATGCCTGCCATTTTAGGATGTGATGGTGCAGGTGTAGTTGAAGCTGTCGGTGCGGCAGTTCAGCGTTTTCGCGTAGGTGATGAGGTATATTTTTGCAATGGCGGTTTGGGCGCACATCAAGGCAATTATGCGGAATATACTGTCGTTGATGAGCGATTTGTTGCTCGTAAACCTGCTTCGGCATCCTTTGTGGAAGCTGCTGCTGCACCTTTGGTGTTAATTACTGCCTGGGAAGCGTTGTATGAACGAGGACGACTCGAACCAGGGGAAAAAGTTTTAATTCATGCGGGTGCCGGTGGTGTTGGACATGTAGCAATTCAACTAGCGAAGCTGAAAGGTGCTGATGTCTGCACAACTGTGAGTTCTCAGGAAAAAGCTGATTTTGTGAAACAATTAGGTGCTGACGAAGTAATTTTTTACAAACAAACCGACTTTGTGCAAGCTGCTTTAAATTGGACAAATGGTGAAGGTGTAGATTTAGCTTTTGATACGGTGGGTGGAGAAACTTTTTACAAAACCTTTCCCGCAGTGCGTGTATATGGTGATATTGTGACGATTTTGGAACCTGATGCAAATACAGTTTGGAAAGCTGCTAGGATGCGTAATCTCCGCATTGGTTTTGAATTAATGTTGACACCAATGTCGCAAGGTTTAGTGGAAGCACAAAAGCATCAAGCAGACATTTTAGAACAGTGTGCGACTTGGATTGATGAGGGCAAGTTGAAAATTTGTGTTAGTCAAACTTTTCTTTTAGAAGAAGCGGATCTAGCTCATCAATTATTAGAAAGTGGGTCTGTGACAGGTAAAGTTGTTCTGCTGATTAGTGATGAATGATAGATTGGATAAATTATTTTTTAAACGCAAAGGTGCGCTGAGGAAAGCGCGGAGGAGCGCAGAGAAAGAACTCTGTATGGTTATGTGTTTTGATTATTTTGTTTATATTCTTTTTTCCTCTACTTGTACAAGCGCAACCAGAAGCCACACAATAAGGATTTTAAGCGCTGAAGCGCTTACTACGAATTTCTTCTGTGTTATGCGATCGCTATGTAAGTCCTATTATCTTCTAACCATAAAACAGGAAATACTGCTGGATCGCTGAAATCTGGCTCACCATTAGGCAATTTTCGACATAATAACTCATCAATGAGATGAATCTGTTTTCCTTGATGATTCCAAAAAGGTTGATAAGAATTGCTTTCGTCTTGCAGATGTACTGCCATTGCCAAGCGAAATGAGTTGCTGTAGTTGGGATAGCTTCCATGAATTGTCCAACAGTGATGAAAGCTGACTTGACCTTTTTTTAATGCGATCGCTACTTTGATAATTTCTCGTTTTTGTTGATAAAATTGCTTTTCAATATCTTCTAAGTTGTGGTTATTAAAAAAGCGCGTATTTTCGATGTCTGACCATTTATGACTTTTGTCTAACACAACTAACGATCCATTCAATTCATCGCAGTCATGAAAGGGAATCCAAGCGGTGAGTAAGTTGTGTGAACTGCAAGTAGACCAATAAGCGCGATCGCTATGCCAACCAATGGCAGTTTTGCCGTTCTTGTCTTGAGGTGGTTTGTAAACTAGTTGGTCGTCTAATAGTCGAATTTGCTTAGTTTTGGCTAGTCGTGAAGCGATCGCACCGATGATTGGTTGCAATGCCAAAAAGCGTAATTGCTGGTTTTGCAAAGAAACAAATTCGTTATTACGAATAACATTGTATCCATCTTTCGGCTGCCAATCGCTATAACCGCTGCTGATGGAAAGTGGTGTATCTCGCTCTCCTCGGTAGTATCTTTCACTCCCTTTAATTGCTTCATCAATAATTTCCTCAGCAAGCACTTTTTGAGAGATATACCACCCGTGTTCCTCATAAAAAGCAACATCTTCAGCTGTTGGTAGAAGTGCTAGCTGCTTCTGGTTTAGATGTTGGGAATCATCCATAAGATTAGTTGCGGAAAATTGACCTTTTTTGAATTTTGAATTCAAAAAAAGTCATTTTTGATTTTTACCTGACTAAACTTTTGCTTCCAAAGACTTGAGCAATTCTGTATTAACACCTGACTCACGAATTAAAGAAATTTTGCCTGTTCTGGCTATTTCCTTTAAACCAAATTTTTGCAACACTTGCACTATCGCTACCATTTTACCTGGATCGCCCACAACTTCCAAGGTGAGGGAATCTTCTGCTACATCTACGACTCGTGAGCGAAAAATCTGAGATAATTCGATAATTTCTGCACGGTTGCTGCTATTTGCGTTTACTTTCAGCAGCATCAATTCTCGCTCTACACAAGGTGTCTCTGTAATGTCTTGCACTTTGAGGACATTCACTAATTTGTATAGTTGCTTGGTGAGTTGCTCGATTACGCGATCGTCACCTGGTACAACCATTGTAATCCGCGAGACTCCTCCCTGCTCGGCAGGACCTACGGCAAGGCTTTCAATATTAAAACCGCGACGGGCAAATAAACCAGAAATTCGGGAAAGAACTCCCGCTTCATCTTCTACAAGAACAGAAAGAGTGTGTTTCATCTTCGCGGCTGTTTTGGCTAGGGCTACATTTTTGTAACGCAGACATCATCTGCTATCTGCGTTATACGTAACTACTAAATTTT
>CASBQC010000010.1 GCA_949127805.1 Nostocales cyanobacterium PMM_0081 | reverse complement strand
AATTAACGCTAAAAAATTAGATAAAAACTTTATTATTTCAAAATGTGTTTTTCCACACAATGTAAATCAAACCTTTGACAGAGTTTTGATGCCTAAATACTTGGTTACGGTTTAAATAGGTGGCGGAGTAGGTAGTAATTTTTTCATAGGAGGATTTAGGTGGTGCATAAGATTAATAATTTAATTCCCCCTCGCAAATGGAGAATTCCCCTGGTTGGCTTAATTATCACCCTTGGTGTTGTAGGCGAACAGGCTAAACCAGTTTTGAGCAACCAATTAGAAACAGTACGGACATCAACGTTGCTGGTTACGGATTTGCAAGTTTCTAGAAAAGCTGTTTTAGAACGAAGACAAATCCAGGCTAACGCGAGTCTCAACCAAGACGATTCCGAAAGTCAGGTATCTTCTAGAAATAACCATTCAGTAAAATTTCGTAAGTCGGCTGCGGCTCCAAAGTCAGTCAAACCTAACAATCAAGAAAAAGCAGCGCCAAAAACAACTACTTTAGATGCTTTAAAAAACTCATATAAGCAGTTAAAAACAGTACCTGCAACTACCGCACTACTTACTGAACCTCAAGGAGCGAGAAAAAACGCCGGAATTCAAAGCGCGAAGTATCCCAAAGAAGATGGCGTTTATCTCTATGGTCAGTCGTCACAACCAAACCAAGTTGGGCAAGGATATATTGTATTTCAGAAGCGACAAAACCAGGTGATGGGTGCGTTGTATATACCCAACTCTGAATTTAGTTGTTTTCAGGGTAATATCGAGTCTTCGGGACAGTTGGCGATGACGGTGACTGCCCCTGGTGAAGGTGGTCCAGCAGAGGTGGCTACGGCAAATAGACTACCGAAACTAGATGCCGATCAGCCAATGACTTATGCCTACTCAGTGGCGCTACAAGACTATCATAAATTAAATTCTGTCACTGAAGGCGATCGCCGAATTTTGCAGATGTGCAATCAAGCATCAGATGGTGGATATCGAAAGTGAGTGAAATAATAGACATAGGCGTGGAAAAGATGTAGAGACGTAGCAGTGCTACGTCTCTACAAAGGTTTCGGGTAACACACAGTTAATTTTCACTCATTAAAACTCAATTCCCGCTTGGGCTTTTACGCCTTGATCGCGAAAAGGATGTTTAACTAAAGTCATTTCTGTGACTAAATCGGCTCGCTCAATTAAAGCGGCTGGTGCGCCTCTACCTGTGAGGATAACGTGTTTATCAGGTGGTTTTTGCTGCAAACCTGCTAATATCTCCTCAACTTGTAAATAACCCATTTTCACAGCGATATTAATTTCATCCAACAGCACCAGTTTGAAGTCGGGATTGCGGATGTATTCTAATGATTTTTGCCAAGCATCGTTCGCTTTATCGAGGTCGCGATCGCGGTCTTGAGTTTCCCAGGTAAAGCCTTCGCCCATAGCATGAAATTCTAACTGGTCTTGCCACATACTGAAAACCTTTTTTTCTGAAGGTTCCCACGCACCTTTGATAAATTGGACGATCGCCACTTTATATCCATGACCGAGCGATCGTAATACCATCCCCAACGCGGCAGTAGTTTTACCTTTACCGTTGCCTGTATTAATAATAACTAACCCTTTTTCGGGTACAGCATTCGCTATGCGTTGGTCCTGGACCTCCTTACGGCGTTGCATCTTTTTACGATACTGCTCATCCGTTAAAGAAGAAGTTATCACTTCATCGATTAAGCGGTCAATCTCTGGATCTGAGTTAAATTCTGTTGTGGTATCGGGTTTCATTAATCTGTGTAAATTACTTTCAACAACTAATAAAAGGCACTGGGATTGAAGAAGAAATACGCGTTGCTTTGGGACGGGGTTTTAACCAAAATCAACCAGCATCCCTAATACCTAATTCCTTATAAAATGAATCATAATTTGGTTGTTTATACCATTTTAATTAAATGGCATTATTGGATATGTCCAGTGAGATTATCCGGAAAAATATTGATACAGTGTTAGCTTTTTTACCATTATTTTATAGCAAAAAAGCAAAACTATATAAAATTCAAACTGAATCCTTATCTTTAGACCGTTATTGCTATTCTAAAGAATTTCAGAAATTCATTAAAGGACTTTACCAAGAAAATTTTGTCATTTCCTTTGATTCGACAACTTGGCAGAACGAAGCTCAAGGTTTCATTCAACATCCAGATTTGTTAAATTCTGCTGACATTTCTACCTTACAAAAATTATTGACAACCCACGTCCGCAGCTAGTGCGCTTTTCTAGCGGTCATTTAGCGTCCAGAATTGATAACGCTTTAGCTGAAAGCAATTCCTGCGGCTATGATTTTAGAAAAAAGCAAACCAGGGATGATGACGCAAACCAAAGTGGTTCAAGGTGATATTACTCAGTTGAAAGTTGATGCGATCGTCAATGCAGCGAATAATCCTCTACTGGGTGGTGGTGGTGTCGATGGGGCAATTCACCGTGCTGCCGGAGGAGAACTGCTAGAAGAATGCCGTAAGCTGGGTGGCTGTGAAACTGGTGAAGCTAAAATCACAAAAGGCTATAACCTCCCGGCAAAATGGGTAATTCACACAGTCGGTCCGGTGTGGCAAGGTGGAAATAACAGCGAAGATGAGTTATTAGCCAGTTGTTACCGTCAGAGTTTAGCTCTAGCAGAGCAATATAAGATTGAAAGTATCGCTTTTCCGGCAATTAGTACAGGTGTTTATCGATTCCCGATAGAACGTGCTAGTAAAATTGCGGTGAGTGAAGTTAATAAGTTTTTACAGAGCGATCGCTTCATAAAACAGGTGATTTTTGTCTGTTTTGGGCAAAGTAACTACGATTCGTACCTACAGATGATGCAAGAAATTACTCAAAGCTAGTTAACATGACATGGGAGCGTGTTTACTCTGCGGGAGTGCAAAATGTCAAAACAACTGGGTCAAAAAATCTCACCCACACCGATGTCAACCAATATCAGCGTGGTTGATTTGATTGATAACTACTTTACAGCTTATAACTCTGCGCGTTTGCGGGAAATCTGCCAACTACTGAGTAAAGAAGTCTTAACCGAAGGTGTAACGGTAGGAGTTAGCCTTTCCGGTGCAATGACACCAGCAGGATTCGGGGTTTCTGCGCTAGCACCTTTGATTCGCAACGGCTTTATTGACTGGATGATTAGCACTGGTGCGAATCTTTACCACGATATGCATTACGGTTTGGGTTTTGAACTGTTTGCAGGTAATCCATTCTTAGATGATGTGAAACTGCGTCAGGAAAGCACCATCCGTATTTATGACATTATCTTTGGCTACGATGTGCTGCTGGAAACTGATGCTTTTATCCGCAAGATTCTTCAAGGGGAACCATTCCAGAAGCGGATGGGAACGGCTGAATTTCACTATTTGCTAGGTAAATATGTCCGGGAAGTCGAAAAGCAATTAGGAGTGCAGCATTCTTGTTTGCTTGCGACAGCTTATGAATGTGGCGTGCCGATTTATACGTCTTCACCTGGTGATAGTTCAATTGGAATGAACGTGGCAGCTTTAGCGTTAGAAGGTTCCAAATTGATTTTAGATCCTTCAATTGACGTGAATGAGACAGCAGCGATCGCCTACAATGCACGCGAATCTCAAAGCGAATCTAAAGGCAAAAGTGCTGCGGTAATTATCGGTGGTGGCAGTCCGAAAAACTTTTTGCTACAAACCCAACCGCAAATTCACGAAGTACTAGGACTAGAAGAACGAGGACATGATTACTTTATCCAGTTTACCGATGCGCGTCCAGATACCGGCGGTTTATCTGGGGCTACTCCCTCGGAAGCCGTTAGCTGGGGTAAAATTGACCCAGAAGAATTACCCAGCACGATTGTTTGTTACACAGATAGCACCATCGCTTTACCACTGGTAACAGCATACGTGATGAATCAGTGCCAGCCCCGCCCTCTGAAGCGAATATACGACAGACGAGAAGAAATAACCGAGAAACTGCGTCAAGACTATCTTGCAGCCAAAACCCAACCAGTGGATAAAATCCCCGCTGCTATGGCTGATAGCGCTTCTGGTGAAGCAGCAACTTATCCCTGTGGTAGGTTGATTCCAAATACTCCCTAGTTGTTAGTTGGAGAGTTGGAGCGTTGTTGGTTGTTGGTTGGAGCGTTATTGGTTGACGGTTAACAGTTATAGGAATGAGCGCAAAAACTCTCCCAAGCCTTTATTTCTCTGCGTTCTCTGTGCCTCTGCGGTTCGTTTCTTCATCATTCTGCCTAAGTCCTAAGTTATTCACGCTCCCACTATCTATTAACAACTATCCACCAACCACTATCCACGCTCTCACTATCTACTAACAAACATCGCCGCTTCTTAAACTTCACGTCGTTGGGTAATGTTGCGAAAAATGCCGCGAATTGCAACTGCTTTTCCTCTCACAAATTTACAATTTATGTTTCCTTCTACAAAGATTTTTTCACCGTATTTAGTAACGAATGCAGCTTGAAGTTGCTCAATTTTTTCTCCGGACAGCACACGATAAAACATTTGCCGACAATAAGATTGAAAATCCGGATGTATGATGTCAAATACATTCATTTGAGCAACTTCAGCTTCGCTATATCCGAGAGTTTCTCGCCATGCAGGATTGACATATTCAAAACGACCATAAGCATTAACAGATTGAATCAAGTCGTTAGCGTTTTCAAATAAATCTCGATATCTTTCTTCACTTTCTAAAAGAAGCTCAGTTGCTTGTTTGTGTTTCAAAAAATGAACGATTTGACTACTAATAGAAGTCATCATTTGTAGTAACTCTACATCTTTTGGTTGCACTTCTCGACTGAAGAAAACCATCACACCTAAGATTTCGCTGTCATCCAGGATGGGAAAACCAAATGCTGCGTGCAATCCTGTAGCGACAGCTTTTTGCGTTCGGGAAAAGTCATAACTATGCATAATATCCCTAATCCAAAGGGGGGAACGTTTTGCCCAAATTCGACCAGGAAAACCAACACCAGGGGTATATGTAGTTTGCCAGGCGATCGCTTTAAATTCTCGAACGATAATTGTGCGACTCGACCACATTTCCACACATCTGAGTAGAGGATTTATTTTATCTTTCTTGTCTCTAGGTGCTGATGTGGTTAGATATTCATTTGCTGTCCAAAGTTGCCCTAAATCCCATCCCAAGCTTTCACAAATTGCCTGCACAATTTTCGGTATCGCTTGTTTGACGCTTTGAAATTCTGAGAAAATGCGGGTTATGGCATACTGTACTGCATAACGCTGTTGTCTGCGCTCTCTAGCAGTAATATCCCGACCAATATAAACAATATCTTCTAAGCCATCTATTTTTTTCGGAATAACTGAACAAGAAAATGCAATCAACAGCTTTTCTCGTTTTTTCGTTCTACAAACTACTTCTATGTTTGGAACAACTTTCTCATATAAAGAATGTTGTCGAATCAGTCTTGGGAGTAAAAAATCATCATCAATTATTAGAGAAATTGGCTGATTGATTAATTCTTCTTCGTTAAAGCCAAATAATTCTTGTGTGGCTCGATTTATTTTTTTTATTTTTCCAGACTTAGTTGTCACTAAAAAAACATCTGCCATTGAAGTGATAACTTGATCCATATAATTTTTGTGGGTTACTAAGGTGCTTAATAATAAATTAGATTCATTAACTTTGTGCTGGAAATTT
>CASBQC010000009.1 GCA_949127805.1 Nostocales cyanobacterium PMM_0081 | reverse complement strand
TCTACCACCTTATAGTCCAGATTATAATTTAATTGAATTGGTTTGGCATTCAGCAAAAGAATATATAGCTCATAGATTGTTCGAGTCAGTATCACAGCTAGAAGAGTTGTTAAATAAATTGTTAAATGAAGGAGGTCTTATTATTAAATGGGAACGCAAAATTAAAAATAAAGGTAATGCTGTTTATTAAATTTAGCTGCGTAACAGCTTATCAGCAGTATTACAGGCAGACTATGAGTCTTGAACGAGTTGGTGACGATGCAGATGAGGACACCGCTAATTCTGCGTCAACCTCTGCTTCAAGGACAAATATTAAACGACGTTAAAATGGGGTTTCACAAACGATAGACACTCATTGGACAGCCTTGTTTTGAAATATTCATGCAGCATCACAGACAATCTAGGTGGAAGGCTGTCCATTTTTGTCCAGGTTCAGTCCAAGGGAATTGGGCATAGGGCATAGGGTATAATTCTTTTTCCAGTCCAAGCGTCCCTAGTCCAAGCGTCCCTAATCCCCATTCCCTATTTTTCCGGCGATTTGAGAGCCTGATCGAGAACAAGCCTTGCTTGTTCAGCTTTAGTTCGCGCTTCTTGATAACGCATATTAGCTTGGGCAAAATTTTTCAGAACTTTAAAACCTTCTTTGAGTCGGGTAATTTCCTCTTCAGTCACTGACTGATCGCTAAAGAGGACATCAACTGCTTTGCGAATTTCCAATGCTTCAGCGCGGGAATCTTGAACTTTAAGCTTGAGTGTAGCAAGATTGCTCAAAATTTGGACAGCTTGTGTAATCGCATCCTCACCGCTGGCAGTGTCTATTGATGCTTCTTTCACCTCAATTAATTGTTGAGCACCAAATCCCTCTTCTAATTCCGTAGGTAGGTTGCCTGATTCCATCAGTTCCATCAGCTGATCCATCGCTTTCTCACGGGCTTTAGCTGAATCTTTGCCAGAAACAGTGAGAATGATTTCTGGGCTTTGAGCAAGAGTGTACTGAACCATATCTAAGCAAAAAAGTTGCTGGTTAACCAAGCCGAGGCAAATTATTTTAACATGAAGTAAGTGACAGCACGTTAATTAAAAATTCCCCAAATAATTTTCACTTTTACATTTTGTGCTTAAGTTGAGGCAGTCGCCCCGCAGAGTTTACCAAACTAATAAAAATAACACTTTATACTTGAGAAGGGAGAATAAATTTTCATAGGAGGGAAGAGCAATGGCTCCCAATCCCACCATTATGCAAGCTGTGGAACAATTGGGCTATCGTGTCACCCTTGGTGATGTGGCAACCCAGGCAGGATTGAATGTTGCGGAGGCGAATCAGGGCTTATTAGCTTTTGCAAGTGAAACTGGCGCACATTTGCAGGTAGCGGAAACAGGTGATATTGTTTACCTTTTTCCAAAAAACTTTCGGGTAATTTTACGTAATAAGTATTTGCAGTTGCGATTGCAGGAATGGTGGAAAAAGGTCTGGAGTATCCTATTTTACCTAATTCGCATTTCCTTTGCAATTTTCTTAATTGCTTCCATCGCCTTGATCACGATCGCCATTACGATCATTATTACTACTCTCAACTCAGATAGTGACAACAACGGTGGAGGTAATTCTAACAGTCATGGCGGCGGTTGGGGCTTTTTCTATTTTCCCGATTTATTCTGGTATTTTAGCCCAGACTACCGCACTCACTACCAAGAACGGCGGCGAGCGAAAAGCGATTTGAATTTCTTTGAAGCTGTTTTTTCATTTTTGTTTGGTGATGGCAATCCTAACACCAAATTAGATGAACGCCGCTGGCGAGAAATTGCAGGTGTAATTCGCAACAACCGTGGTGCAGTGGTAGCTGAACAAATTTCTCCCTATCTAGATAATATGGGTGAGAAATATCAACAAGAATACGAAGACTATATGTTGCCTGTTCTCACTCGTTTTAATGGGCAACCAGCAGTAAGTCCCCAAGGGGAGATTGTGTATTACTTCCCAGAGTTGCAGGTGAGTGCGGCAAAAAAACCTCCTCAGTCAGCGTCGGTGTATTTGGAGGAATTTCCTTGGCGTTTTAGTGCGGCAACTTCCGGACAAATTCTGCTCAGTGCTGGGTTGGGTGGAGTAAATTTGGTTGGTGCTTTGGTGTTGGGAAGTTTGTTGCGAGGTGGTGTTGTAGCTGCCCAGTTGGGTGAACTTGTCGCTTTTGTCCAAGGAATTTACTGGTTGTTGTTGGCTTACGGAATCGGTTTCTTGGGGATACCGTTAGTGCGTTATTTTTGGATTCAATGGCGCAATAAGAAAATTGTCGCACGTAATCGCGATCGCCTTGAGCGTGCCAGACTACTAGCAAGCGAGAAAGATGCTTCTTTGCAAAATAAAATCGACTATGCCCATCAGTTCGCGGCTGAAAAAGTCATTGGACATGAAGATTTGGCATACACCACAGAAACTGACTTAATAGAACAAGAGGACGCTGAATGGCAACGGCGTCTTGAGGAGGGGAGTTAGTTGTTGGTTGTTAGTGGTTGGTTGTAATTAGTCGGTATTTTTAACCACCAAGTAAGTGGGCGAAATTAAATGTAAAATACTCTCCTGGTTCGTAGTGAGCGGTTTACCGCTCGTTCCTGAGGATTTTAACGGCTAAAGCCGTTACTACGTTAAGAAGAGTTTATTTATGCCCATCTACTTATCAACTATCAGCCATCAACCATCAACCATCAACTATCCACTATCCACTAATTACTTTGCTCGAATTGGGGTTAGGGCTACACCTTGGTAATAATGCCCCAAAATTTGTAAATGGTTGGCTCCTTTACGAGCTAAAGTATACGCTCCCCATTGACTCATACCTAAAGCATGACCGTAGCCGAGTCCTTGGAGTACAAAACTACCACCTGTTCCTTTACTGACCCGAAAGCGAGTACTTTTCAGCTTTAGTGCGGTGCGTACTTCTTCGCCTTGTAGTACCTTAGTACCTTTGTCGCCGACAATTTTTAAGGTTTTAACGCTGCCGAAAGGGGAAAACGCCTCTGTAAGCATATCTTTGACATTGCCCACAGAAGGAATCATGGCGCTGATTTGTGCGCTTGAGAAGGTTTTCACCCAACTGCACTCGCTAATATTTTGGTCGAAGTCTTGAACTGCACGCAGGTAAGGCAGGGTGTTTCCCCAAACATCTTCAACATTTTCGGTGTGTCCACCAGAACAAGCGTGAAAAACTGAAAGAATAATTTGATTTCTGTAAGTTAGTACTTGTCCGGCTGTAGCATCGACTGCTTTATAAGTACCACCGGATTCACTAATTACGCCTTTGTAAATTTGCCAGCGATCGGGGGTATCGCCGACATCGTAAATAGGATTGCTGCGTTGTTTTTCTCGCTCGTAGAGGGCATAGGTACGGGCGGCGATCGCCTGTGCTTGTAGTGCTTCTTGGGGCCAGTTGGCATCCATTTCGCCACCGATGACGCTGTAGAGATATTCTTCGATATCAACCCAATTAACGGCGGTTAAACCTTTGTCTGTGGGGACAACCAGAGTTCTGCCTCGATACCAGCGTGAGCCAATATAAACGAATCCCTTACCTGTTGGCTCAATCCAAAATAAACCAGATCGCCATCTATCCAAAGCAACTCCCCCAGGAATCGCTTGAGCATAATAGGAACTCATGGACGGTAATTGTCCGAGAGTGCGACCAGAACCATCTTTAAGGATCGCAGTTGTGGAACTTCCGACTTTTACCTGATTAACGCCTCTTTCAATTGCTACGCGCAATATTACAGATGCTTGAGCGGGGGCAACCAAAACAATCCAAAAAAGGATGCTTATCCACCAATGCCGGACTTTAATCTGGGAAAATAAAGAGCCATCAAACAGTTGTAACTTCATACAGTTCATCAATTTACACTTATATATGTTTACAGCTGTGCTTTCCAGTAATTTCCCGGAGATTGCATCGCCCTTGGACTGAACCTGGACAAAAATGGACAGCCTTGTTTTTTAGATCCGCGACACCCAACGATACCCTCAGATGAAGGCTGTCCATTTTTGTCTATCGTTTGTGAAACCCCCTCACTAAATATAGATGAACTACCTTGCACTATCAAGGTTCAAGAGGCGGGGTTTTTCCGGTGAATATCGCTAAAGCCAAGTTATTATTTGCTTTCATTGATGCGTTAGCAATCTGATTGTAGAGACGTTTTAGGCTTTTGCGGAATTATTCGGTTCATTGGCGATGATGCCAACTAGATTCAACTTGCCCAAAATCTCTGTAGCTTGAATCAATTCAGTTGTTGTCACTTGACCCATGCGCCCCACCAATACAATCTGATGACAGTATGTTGCCAAAATCCTGGCATCAACTGTGCCCAAAATTGCTGGCGCATCTATCAACACTAAATCATAGGTTTGCTCAAAGATGTCGATTAGTTCTTTCATCCGCCGAGAAGTCAGTAATTTTACTGTATCTTCTGGTGTTGGTCCGGCGGTCAAAACATCGATCGCGGGGTGAATTGGCTGGATATAATCGGGAACTCCGTTATTTGTCTCATCAAGTAATAGCAGAGATAGTCCCCAGTCGTTAGAAAGTTCTAAAATGTTGTGTAGGTGAGGCTGCCGCATGTTGGCATCAATCAGTAAAACTCGCCGATGCATTCTGGCTGCACTCACTGCTAGCCCCTGGGCTATGGTTGTCTTGCCTTCTTTGGGTAGCGCTGAAGTCACCATCAAGGACTTGAAGGCGTAGGGATTTGATATTTGAATGTTTTGATAGATCATATCCAGGTTTTCGTGACTGGGCAACCGAGTGTAGACACTAAGTTGTTTGTCACGATACGCAGAAGTGAAGTTGCCCAATTGCAGCAAAAACAGCGTTGAAAGCCGCTTTTTGATTTTCGCCAAGGATAATTTTGGAACTCTGCCGAGTAACCGCAGATTTGTTAACTTTTGTAACTGTTGTGAAGAATAAATTGCATCATTAAACATTTCCCAAATAAGGGCGATCGCAATACCTAAAATCGGTCCAATTACGGCTCCCCCAGCTAAACGCAATGTTCTACCGCTACCCATATAAATTCCTGGCTGGGGTTCTTCCAAGACTTGCCAATCAAATCCTCCTTGAGCAATTTGCAGTCCTAAAGACTGTTGCGCTTGCAGAAGTTGTTGTAATGTTTTACGATTAGTTTCTACCTCTGGCAATAGACGGTTGTACTCTGCGATTAAGGTGGGGTATGTGCTTAACTCTGAGCGAAGTTGCTGTTCTGACTGAGCTAAACTCTGTTCATTGGCAACTAATCCAAGGGAAGTTGTTTGCACCTCTATTAATTCTTCCAGCAACTTGATATCAACTGCTCCCATTTGCCCTTGTGTGAGAAGTGATTTTCCGCTTTCAGGTGTGGTGGGTGCTCTGTCTCCGAGCGATCGCCCAATTTCTTGTCGTAATAATGATACTTGATTCTGACGTTGCTGCGTCAATTTGGCGATCGCCGGCGAGGTTTCTCTATAGCGCAATCGTTCTTGAGCGAGAGCTAATTCT
>CASBQC010000008.1 GCA_949127805.1 Nostocales cyanobacterium PMM_0081 | reverse complement strand
GCTAGCGATAAATTGTTAACGCTGGTAGCTAGTCAGTAAGTCATATTTTCCGAAATGTAATAATTTTTCAAACATTTTTTCATGGTAAGATTCGCGATGAAAAGCTGCACAAAGTATGTATAAACCAAGCGTTAATTACTACTAAAATTATTAATAAAATTGATGAATGCGCCGGATATCGCGTGTGGCAAGGAGATTTTGGCGATCGCATCATCCCCAATTCCCAAGCGTTAAGTAGATGGGCATAAATAAACTTTCCTTGACGTAGTAACGGCTAACAGCCGTTAAAATCCGTACTCGTCGAGCGGTAAACCGCTCACTACGAAGGGGGGAGCATTTTAGGTTTAATTTCGCCGACTTACTTACATACAATCCGGCAATACATTATCATTGGGCAAAAGATCCACACAACCCCCCTAGGGGCACACCCTAAAACCCCGAAATTAGTCTTTTAATTCTAAAACGCCAACATTAATATAAAGTGCGATCGCATATCTTCGTCTCCTGCGATACTGAGTTAAGATTAATTTTTTGCTCTATAGGGAGTGTTGAACGTGCGTACATTTTTTAATTGGTCTACAAACTTACTTAAGTATCTACGTAGCTTGGCAATACTAAGCTTGCTATGTCTGCTTTTAAGCTGGTCATTGCCCGCACAAGCAGCCACCCGCATCAGTCCGCAACTCGAACGGCAAGTTATGCAAATCATCCGCGAACACCCAGAGGTGCTTGTAGAATCTGTCCGAGCATATCAGCTGCAACAGCAACGGCAACTACAACAATCACAATTGGCGTTTTTGCAGGATTTACAAACCAATCCCCAGGTGGTGATTGGTAATTCTCCTGTTACTGGTTCTTTAAATTCAAAGATTGTATTAGTTGAATTTTCCGATTTTGAGTGTCCCTATTGTGCTGAGGCTAACAAAACTCTAAAACAGTTTATGGCAAAGCATCAAGATGAGGTAACGTTAGTTTACAAACATTTCCCGCTAACACCAATTCACAATCAAGCAATGCCAGCCGCAAAAGCTTCTTGGGCAGCAAATCAGCAGGGCAAATTCTGGGAATATAG
Organism: Nostocales cyanobacterium PMM_0081; assembly: GCA_949127805.1. GTDB lineage: Bacteria > Cyanobacteriota > Cyanobacteriia > Cyanobacteriales > Nostocaceae > Hassallia. Next base: position 14,344 of record CASBQC010000008.1, on the reverse strand, counting down.
TGATGCGCTATTTTCTAATCAAAAACAACTTAGTGAAACGTTGTATTTGGATATTGCCACAAATCTCAAGTTGGATTTAGACAAGTTTAAAAGCGATCGCGCTCTTGCCGATAATGCAATTGCTCAAGATATGCAGTTAGCTCAAAAATTAGGGCTTACTGGTACACCTTTCTTTGTGATGAATGGTGAAACTTTCTCTGGTGCTGTGCAGCTATCAGACATGGAAAAAGTCTTAGCTCGTGTTACTCAGTAGACATCTCCGGAAAACAATGTAGAGACGGCGATTTATCGCGTCTTTAGGTCTTTTTTGGAGATGTCTAATCAAGCTTATGCTGCCTTACGCAATAATTCAGAAGCTTGGCAGGCTGAACTTGAAGAAAGAGAAGCTTGGGATATCACTCTAGCTGACGGGTTAGAATGACCATTAGACATCTCCAGAAAAGACGTAGAGACGTAGCACTTGGTAGTCTCTACAAAAGTTTCGGGCAACGCATAATTAATTTCTGGAGATGTCTATTACAAAGCCATCACGAGGACAGATATGGCTTGTTGACTTGAATCCTACACGAGGTCACGAACAGGCTGCAAAACGTCCTTGCTTAGTTGTATCAGTAGACTTGTTTAATCAAGGGGCATCTGGATTAGCTGTTGTGCTACCGATTACATCTTCATACAAGATGCGATCGCAGGAGCGTTTATTATCAATGACGCGATCGCTTATCCTAAGTAAGCTTAGTGTTGACGATTTTTTGTTCTCAAGGTTACAACTGATACATTCTGCCAAAACCAGGTGGAATAAATTCAGTGTTAACCCTGATAACATAAATAGTGAGGTAATAAATGCATCGCTTAGGATTGTGTGTTGTTTTCCCGATTGCGTTGATAGCTAGCTTTTCTCATCAGGTATCTGTAGCAAATACATCAACTTCTCAGCCGAATGTAGTCCAAATTAATCCGACTTTGTTAGCAAAAGCAAGTTACCTCTCACCTTTAGAAGAACAGGTGATTGTGGAAATGAACAAAGTGCGGACAAATCCCAAAGCATATATCCCGATTATGGAAAGCTATAAAAAGCGCTTTCAAGGCAAACGAGTCAAAATTTCTGGCAATACCTATTTAGAAACGCAAGAAGGGGTAAAACCAGTGGATGAAGCGATCGCATTTCTCAAGTCAGTTCGTCCTGTGGGAACTTTGACTGCATCTAAGGGGATGTCTTTAGGTGCTAAGGATCACGTCAGAGACCAAGGAGTAAAAGGAGTAACAGGTCATTATGGTGCTGATGGTAGCAACCCTTCTACTCGCATCAATCGTTATGGAACTTGGCTAAGAACCGCTGGAGAAAACATCAGCTATGGTCCAAATACAGCTCAAGATATCGTCATGCAATTAATTATAGATGACGGAGTGCGCGATCGCGGTCATAGAAAAAACATCTTTAACCCTGCTTTTAAAGTCGCAGGAGTCGCCTATGGAACTCATGCTACATATAGAACAATATGCGTGATTGCTTATGCTGGTGGGTATAAAGAAAAATCCTTTTAATCGCAAGTGGGGAATTGCAGGATTTGTTAATAGTTACTTAAATACATGACCATCAGTAATAACACTTCCGTGTTTATCAACGACATTTGGTAAAATTTGTTAACTTACATGAAGTTGACTATTTACTCCCTAATTATGAAATTATTCAAGAGTGGAATACAATCTCTAAGATTTGACCAACGCAGATTATTAGCTATTTTGTCGAACTCCTCTGTGCTAGAAACTTCTGAAAAAGATGCGGAACTCACGCAAAATATAGAAGAATGTGCGTGATTGATTATGCTGGAGGATATCGGGACGCTTGGACTGGGCATTAAGAGGCATTGCTGAATCCCCAGTCCCAAAACCCTCGGATCGTAGAGACGTTCCGACGGAACGTCTCTACGATAAATTAGGATTTCAGACCTTAATTCAGCAACGCGGTTTAATGTATTACTCTTCTAGTAAAGCCGTTAATCTCAACGTACAAGTCCAAGGCGAAGGATTCCCTATTTTATGCCTCCACGGTCATCCGGGTTCTGGTTCTAGCCTTTCTGTATTTACCAATCATTTATCAAAACGTTTTCAAACTATCGCCCCTGATTTGCGCGGATACGGCAAAAGTCGCTTTAAAGGTAATTTCGATATGCGCGACCATTTAACCGACTTAGAAGCGCTTATAGACCGCTTTGCGATAGAAAAATGCTTAGTGTTGGGATGGTCGCTCGGTGGCATTTTGGCGATGGAACTGGCACTGATGCTACCACAGCGGGTGACTGGGTTAATTTTGATTGCTACGGCTGCTAGACCTAGAGGAAATCATCCGCCGATTAGTTTGCAGGATAATTTGTATACTGGGATTGCTGCTATGTTGAATTATGTAAAACCAGGTTGGCGCTGGAATATTGAGACATTTGGCAAGCGATCGCTTTTCCGTTATTTGATTCAACAACATACACCCACTGCCTACCGTTACATAGCCTCATCAGCGGTGCCAGCTTATTTGCAAACTTCAAAGGCTGCCACTCGCGCCCTTTTTACTGCGATTCAATCTGGTTACAATCGACTTACAGATAGCGAGCAAATTTTATGTCCCAGTCTACTACTCGCTGGTACCGAAGACCGTCACATCACAGTTAATTCCAGCTTAGAAACTGCTCAACACCTGATAAATTGTCAGTGGCAAAGCTACCCCAACACCGCTCATCTCTTCCCGTGGGAAATTCCTGACCAAGTACTGAGGGATATTGACGAGTGGCTGCAACAGCATCAGCAAGTAATAGCTAATAGCCATTAGCCATTAGCTATTAGCTATTAGCCATTCGATTAAATTTGACCGCTAAAGGCAGGCTTTACTTTACGGTCAATCCATTCCCCCAAATCTTCAGCAATGGTTAAAGTACCTGGTTTGCAGCGTTTGACATTTACTGCAATTCCCTGTGCTCCTTCCACTTCCAAATCTTCTACATAGCCTTTGGTTGCGGCTTTGGCTTCAGAAGAACTGATAAATGGTCCAAAGTAGTAGGTGCAATTGGGCTTTTGTGTCCCAATCTCAACCCACCAAGCCAAGCCAAAGCTGTCAAACGTATTAATTAAGGTTTCCTTGAGGTTATACCAAATGGTTTTCATACTTTTCGCCAGCTGATAAGTGTGGTTTTTGGTTGTTAAACGTGTCTTACTGATTTTTTATCCCTTGCATTTCTTTATACTCTGTTATTATTCGTTTTCCAAGCGGTTTTTTCTAATTTGTCTAGATGCAAGGTATTTAACCAGCGTTGGCGATAAATTTCATAAAGCGCCATACCAGCCGCCACGGAAGCATTCAGGCTTGGAGTATTGCCTTGTAAGGGAATCGACACCAAAATATCGCAAGAACGTTGTGTGAGCATACTCAAGCCTTCGCCTTCCGAGCCAACTACCAACACAATCGGAATTGGTTTTTTGTTGTCATCTTTGGGATTGACGAATTCAACGGTATGCAGGGGTACGCTACCAGTGACAGCGGTGCCATAAATCCAAAATTTAGCGGCTTTCAAATCTTCCAAAGCACGGCTGAGGTTAACTACTCTAGCAACCGCAAAGGTTTCTAGCGCACCCGCTGCGACTTTCATCACCGTGGAAGTGATTCCAGATGCTCTGCGTTGCGGGATTACTAATCCTTGAGCGCCGATCGCTTCAGCGGTGCGAACAATTGCTCCCAAGTTGTGGGGATCGGTAATACCGTCAGCCACAACAATTACTGGCGCATCAGTAGTAGAAAAAGCTTTGGTAATTAACTCGTCTAACTCGATGTAGTCGTGGGGAGCAATTTGTGCGGCTATTCCCTGATGATTTGCGTAGGAGGTGATTTGGTCTAAGCGCTTTGGTTCAACTTCATCAATCACCGTGCCGTTCTCTTTCGCTTGCAAAATCAAATGAAGAAAGCGGGGATCGTAGCGCAGCTTAGAAGTAATCCAAACTCGATTCAGACCGCGTTGATTTTCTAATGCAGTCAACACTGGATGGCGACCATAGATTAAATCGCTATCTTCTGTTGATTTAGATGAAGATGCATCAGAGAAATTACTGTAACGCGGGCGGAAGTTGTCTTTTGCGCCAACGCTAGCTTTATATGCAGATGCATGGGAGAAACTGCGACTTTGTGGTGGGCTTTTGTCGTCTCTTGCACCAACGCTAGCTTTATATGCACGACTTTGTGGTGGGCTTTTGTCGTCTCTTGCGCCAACGCTTGCTTTAGATGGCGATGCATCAGAGAACTTGCGACGTGGGCGTAAATCGTCTTTTGCCCCTTCGCTTGGTTTAGATGGTGATGCATCAGAGAACTTGCGACGTGGGCGGAAGTCGTCTTTTGCCCCTTCGTTTGGTTTAGATGGCGATGCATGAGAAAACTTGCGACGCGGGCGTGGATCGTCTTTTGTGCCTTCGCCATCTTGAGGTCGGGGACGAATCGAACTAGAAATGATACGCTTGCCTTTAATTTTTAAAGATGGTGCGCGATTCGATTCGCTATTTGAGTTGATTTTTCTTGGATTTGACATATTACTTTGGTAGAGTGGATGGGTGGACATCCCGATTTAATCAAGTTGGATTTACGCACTCTCAGTTACTATTTTTTTAGGTGAGATATATTTCTCACGGTTTTTCTAGCTGGAGTTTTTGTAGCAGTTCGGTTAAGCGTTGAGAATCGGTAAGATACAAATAACCAATTAAAGTTTCGAGACTAGTTGCCTGTTGATAAATTTCTCTTTCAAGACGCTTGGGACTTTTTGTAGCGGCATTACGACCGCGCCGAACAATTTCTAATTCTGTATCCCTCAGATAAGGAGTAAGCGATCGCAATATTTTCGCTTGTGTTTCTGCTCGCACTTGCGCCACTACTAGACGATGGTAAGCTTCCACTCGCTGCGGTGGCAGCAAATAAAACATTCTCATATGAAGTTCATAAACTGCATCCCCCAAATATGCCAGGGCTGCTGGAGAAACTTTTCGTACATCCGAGCCGGAAATCTCTTGAGGTAATTGCTCTGTCGTTGCCTTAATTAATTGGCGCGAAGATGAATTCTGCATGTTTGCTGCATTTGATTCATCTAATAGCTCTTCCTCCTTTGATTCCACAAGTTAACTATTCCTTTCGGCTACATTGATTTTTTCCACAGATGATGGTGCTGATATATATAGCATAATCAACACTACCAAAATTATTACTAATTTTATCTTTTTAGTTTTAAATTTACATTTAGTTAGACAATTTTCAGATTGCTCTATACTTTACCAATAGGTTTTATCAAGCTTTTGTATCTTTGATTGCGATCCCCAAGTTGAAATTTATTATTCTTTATTTTCGGCGAGGTGCTAGGAATTTATACGTTGACTGAAGATGAGTGGATTTAGTCGCAAGGAGGCGATCGCATTTTTATTTGTATCAGATCAATATAGATGTTAGCAGCGAAAGTAATAAAAATTAAGCTATCCAGATTTTCATCTTGGATAGCTTAGTTAAAAAGCGTCAAGCAATTCCCGACTACTTAATGTTTTCTAGAGCCGCTTCAACTGATGGTTGCAGGGAGAGAAACTTCTCTAAGCGAACAAGCTTGACTGTTTGAGTAACGCGGGCGTTAGAGACAATTTGCAAGGTGCCTTCGGCGTTTTGAGCGTGCTTGGCTAGCTGCACTAGAGCACCCAAGCCAGAGCTATCCACAAAGTCAATCTGTGAGAGATCCAGAATTATGTGCTTAGGACCTTCATCAATCTTGCTGTCTAGCACCTTGCGAAAAGTCGGTTCCGAAAAGGCATCCAACAGACCTGTGAGACGGAATAGCTGACAGTTATCCCGGACTTCGCGAGTACCTCTCAGGCTCACGGTTAGATTAAGTGGTTCAGCTATAACTCCCTCCTCATCGTTAAGGTAAACGTTCAAGTATAGATAATTTTTAAGCAAGTTGTCTACAACTGGGATCGTGGGTTAAGGGTTATTGGATAGTAGATAGTGGTTGGTGGATGGTGGATGGTGGATGGTGGATAGTAGAGACGCTCCGGTTCCTCGCGTCTGTACAATGTTGGTGGATAGTTCTCAACAGTACTTTTCGAGAACGCTCGAACGCTCCCACGCTCCAACTAACCACTATCCATTCCCACTTTCTACATTTTTACCTTATCTCTGGCGCGACGTGCTGTTTGCATCGATTGGACAAACTTTTCAAACAAATAATCAGCATCGTGAGGTCCGGGACTTGCCTCTGGGTGATATTGTACTGAAAACACAGGTAAAGACTTATGACGCAATCCAGCAACGGTGCGATCGTTTAAGTTGAGGTGGCTAATTTCTACCTGGGTGTTGATTAAAGAATCTGGGTCAATGGCAAAACTGTGATTTTGGCTGGTAATTTCTATTTTTTCTTGCAATCCTGCTGGCTGATTTAAACCCCGATGCCCAAATTTGAGTTTAAAGGTTTCTGCCCCCAATGCATGACCTAAAATCTGGTGTCCCATACAAATGCCAAAAATGGGTTTTTCCGTGGCAATCAAAGCTTTGGCGGTTTCAATACCTTCGGTGACTGTGGAGGGATCGCCCGGACCATTGGAAAGAAAGATACCATCTGGATTGTGTTTGAGAATTTCCTCGCTTGACGTGTGCGCGGGAACAACAATAACTCGGCATCCGTAAGCAGCTAAACGGCGTAAAATATTGCGTTTCACGCCAAAGTCAAGAGCGACAACGGTGTATGTTTCTTGAGAATTTGCCACACCAACGGGGTTAAATTCCCAAGTTGCACTAGTGGGATCTGACCATTCATAAACCGTTGGGGTGGTGACTTCGCGAACCAGATTTAATCCCTTCATGCTCGGAGCGGCTTGTACTTTTTCTAACAATTCCGCCTCATCAAGAATTGAGGTGGAGATGCCGCCATTCATCGCTCCAAACATGCGAATTTTGCGGGTGAGGGCACGGGTATCAATACCGTAAATACCTGGTACTTGGTGCTGCTTGAGGTAGTCTGGTAAAGATTGTGTCGATCGCCAATTACTCGGTCGATAACAAATATTGCGAGCGATCGCACCTTGTACTTGTGGTCGTTCCGATTCCTCATCCTCTGGATTCACCCCAGTGTTTCCTAATTCTGGATAAGTAAAAATAACTATCTGACCGCAATAACTAGGGTCGGTCAGCACTTCTTGATATCCGGTCATCCCAGTATTAAAGACTACTTCCCCGATGGCTGTGCCAGTAGCACCGAAAGACCAACCGCGATAAGTAGTTCCATCTGCCAGGACAAGTAAAGCAGGTATTACGTCAGACAGGGGCATAGGCGAAAAAAGGTAGGGAATTGGGTATTTGTCATTGGGCATGGGGCATTGGGGAGCGCTAGTGCCTTACGGAGATGCCCGACCTTGAGGCAAAGCCGCGTCATGGGGCATGGAAAGAATCGTATTTATTCGGGTATCACAAGAAGCGTCTTTACAACCTTTTAGAGTATTCCTATGCCCAATGCGAGCGTGCCCAATTCCCACTGCGAATGTTAATTATCCCATGAGTTGTTCAATTTTGAGTGATCGGCAGAATTAATTAAAAATTAATAATTAAACAGATAAAATCTTAGAAGAAGTAAGGTGCAATCATTAGAATTCAAAAGCCTTGGGCAGGTAAAATGTCAAGTAATTATGCTTCATTGTTATTTATCCCGTGGATTGCTAATTTTTCTATCAGGCACTTTGGCGGTGTTGAGTTTTGGCTGTCGTGAAGACAAACAAAATACCCCGATCGCAAGCAATGAGCAACCGGCTCAAATGAATAATCTGGCAGCAGAGCCTGACATAAGAGAAACTGCACCAGCAACTAGTCCAGAAACAGAATCTCAGACACCGGTCAAGATTGAACCGACTTCTTTTGAGTTGGGGTTGGATAAAGCCACTGGTGCTTTAAGTATCAGTCAATCTGCGAAATCAAGCGCGGATTGGAAATTGGTGGCAAGTCAATACCAAGATGCGATCGCTCTGATGAAACAAGTTGAGCAAGAAAGCCCGGACTTTGTGATCGCGAGAAGAAAAATTACTCAATATCGCCTCCAGAGCAAGTATGCTCAGGAAAAAGCGACCGTTAACCCGTTTTTAACGACATCAGAACCAGAACCCCAGAAAATAGTAGTTGCTGTTCCCCAAGCATCACCATTACCAAAGTTCATTCTCCGACCTTTGCCCCAACCTGTACGGATACAAGTAAAAAAACTACCATCTGCGGTATCATCGCTGCCACAAACACTCAACCAAGCCAAAGAGAAAGAAAGTACAGAAGTCTTTTCAGTACCCATCAAACGGCGAATTGGGGGCACACCAATTATTGAAGTCACCTTCAATGGCAATCAACAATTTGAAATGATTGTCGATACAGGAGCAAGTGGTACAGTCATCACTCAGCAAATGGCTTCTTCTTTGGGAGTCGTGTCTGTGGGGAAAGCGAAAGCAAACACCGCTAGTTCCAAAGCCGTAGAATTTTCTATTGGCTATGTTGATACGATTGAAGCAGGTGGAGTATCAGTTAATAAAGTAGCAGTTGCGATCGCAGGCTCAGATTTAGAAACTGGACTTCTCGGACATGACTTTTTTGGCAATTACGACCTCACCATCAAACGCAATGTGGTCGAATTTCGCCCCCATGCCGATTTACAGCCTAATTCCCCAGAAACTCAACTAATTGTTCCAACTTCGCCTAAACAGAACCGCTCTGTAGAATATCCCTGATTCCGCACTAACACCTTGAGTATGGTTCATCAACTCAACTGCACTCCCAACTTGCATCAATTCAGCAGCTTGATTGCGAGACAAGGATTCGCGGTCTAATAATTGTTGCAGCAGTGTGCAGAAAAAGGAAAATTCCGGTGCAGTAATTGGGGAATCTGTCATAGATTAAATTCTTCGTAGTAAGCGTTTTAACATGCAAGTTTAAGGCTTACATAGCGATTTAAGCTAACATTTTGCTCTGCCGCTTCTATAGCTAGTCTACGGTGATGCTCTGGAGGGATACGAACTTTAAATTTACCACTATAGTTTTTTTCTGCGATAGGCTCTGGAATCTTTTCCCCGTTCGCGTCCATATCAGCTACTACATCTTTTACCAAGTTTGTAATACCTTCGAGCGCAGTTAAACGAGTTTCATGGAGATAAGACAAACTAGGAAATTCAGCACACAGTCCTACAAATTCATCATCCTCGCTTGACCAAGTAACTCTATAAGTGTAGTGGTCTAAGTTAACCATCTTCCATTTCCTCAATTTTTTCAATCGCGTCTAAAACTTGCCTAACTTGATAAGCCTTTGCTTTCCCCTTCTTTTCTTGAATGTTGACACGCGGATCGCCAGTCCAACGGGTTTTATAAACACAATGGCTTGTTCCTTGCTGTCTGGGTTCTCCAAAATAATGATTACAAACCTTGACTAAATCGGTAAAGTTTACATTATACCTGGCTTCTGGACTGATTTTTAACGGTTTGTTGAAGTCGAAATTAATCACAAGCGATCGCACTGATTTTTGATTGCGCGAACGACATCGCACCAAAACTTTAAAGCTTGCAGATTGTCAAAAACGCCCGATAGTACAACGGTTGATTTTTCCAATTTATAGTCAAATTAACTTGGCGTATTACCGGAGTTGAATCTTGAGTTTCCAATAGTTGAGCAAGCGTGCCTGAGAATGTAGTACAGCTAACGTTTGTAAACATCATAAAACCAGGAGTTACATTAATTCCTTCAACTCGTTGAGACATAAGCCAGAAAGAACGGTTGCTACCACTTTTACTTAGGCTTCCGGTGTCGTAGCTGAGAAAAATTGTTCCGTCGTTGCTAATGTCAACAAACTTTCCTGTCATTTGCGGTGGATTGGCTAGAGCGGGAGAGCCAACGACTGATAAAACTATTCCTAAAGCAGCACTGATAAATTTTTTCACGGAAGGGGCATCATATAGAATTCCTTCAGCTTGTCTTTTGGTTTGAAATTTGTACCTCAGCAATTTCTGGGATTTTAATGTGAAGATATGACCATCGCGAGTATCTCCATTCCTAGAATGGCTTGTAACGTATTGCCTTGCGGCTACCTAGAAAGGTTTTAGTTCTCTCGCGGTCTATGTCAGTAGGTGAACATTTGTTGCAAACCGTCCAACCGGTTCAGGGGTGCAATTTGTACCAGCCATACAAGTGCAGAACCGCTAACCAAACTGCGGAAAGTAAACCCGCAAGGCTGAGGGTAAGACCGCTAAATGATACTAATAACCCAAACACGGGTAGCACTGCCCCCGCGATCGCACAAATGAAAGCTGCAAGGGATGCACGAAAATTTGCTCCTAATCCCCATGACAAAGCTAGTAAAATCAGGGAAATCAGCGTCCAAGCAAATTCGGCGTTTATTAAACGGGCTAGATAAGTTAAACTCAATAGACAAGCAAAGAAGATTCCACCAGCGATCGCTACGTTTTTCAAACTCATTGGGATGGATAAATATAACAACAATATCCACCACAAAAATAACGCCGGCGCTAGCAATAATAGACGCGGCATAATGCCAGTGTTCCGAATCGGGTCGGTGTTGGTATATACTCCAAAAGGATTTTTGACGGAAACATTATCATCAAATATCCAACTAAATTGGGTGCTTTTTCTGTCAACTTTAATGTCATTTGGTATAATACCGCTGGCAAAGTTAGCACCAGCGAAATTAGCGATCGCGATCAAGCGAAAGTTAGAAAGTAATTGCCCTTCGGCACTATAAACCCAACGCGGTCCCCCAAGCGCATTGTAAGTAACTCGAAAGCTGGTTTCTTCCTTGGGTTGCAAGCGAAAGGCAAAGCTATAATCACCGGGATTGGTTTGTTGTAATCTAGTCCCAGCACGCTCTATTTTATAGCTTTGCAGTAGGGAGTAGCCGTTAGGTGGCGGTACTTCAAAGATAAAATTATTAATATTTTCAAGTTGGTTGACAACTTTGTAGTCAGCAGTGTAATCTACGCGATAAGTTGCACTACGACCTTGAACATCTGGAATTTGGTCAAGCTTTACTTGAATTTGCGAACCAGCTAGCGTCAAAAAGCGGTTGACATCTCGCGTTTCATTTGTTTTGACTATTTTGCCATTAACTTGAGTTGTGGTGGTATATGGCTCTTTTGTGATGTAGCGTACTTGTGGGGCTGATTGTTCTAGTTTATCTCCTGCGACCAAAAGAGCAACTTGAGCGACTTTTGCCTGTTCCCAGTAATGATAGCGATTGCTAAGAGTTGAACAAAGAAAAAATCCCACCACCAGTAAAATTAATACCAAGGCTAGATGCTGGAATCCCCGCAAAAGTTCAGAATAACGCAGCGTCCATTCGCCAATAAATAGAGATTGTTCTTTGGGCAAACGACGCAGAGAAAAGCTTAGTAGCGCGATCGCTATTCCCAAAGCTATGACCAGAAATACTAACAAAACTGAAGCTTTGAGTATCTGGCTTCCCAAGTGAACTAGTTCAACAGGATGTGTTAAATCAGGCACTCCGGGAATGCCTTGTGCAGAAACAGACATTAGCTTTTGCCAGAATGTACACAATCAGACAGATGAAATTTCTCAAAAGTTTCTACAATTTACAAACCTTTAAGCAAGCGATCGCTAAACTACCTATAGTTGTTTACCCAGAGTTTCCAGGTTTTCTGAGCAAAGAACGGTTAATCGATATGAATGCCGTAGAATAAATTTATGACTATTTCATTCCTGAGAGAAAAAATCAATCTAGCTCTTTATGTCAATTAGAAGATAAAGTATGAAAGATAAACTGATACGTTCGTCAAGATAGATTTTTGTCTCTTTTTCACTAGCAATCAATACGTTCCCTTGTCAGGCAACGTCTTTTTTTATTGAACGTGTGTAAAACCCCGCCCACAAGGGGGCGGGGATGTAATCACGGTTAGATAATAGACCCGTACAGAGAGATTCAGAACTTTAACCCACCCTGGTAAAAAAAAATCACATAATGAAGCGCACCGTCTCTACAAGAGTCAATTTACCTGATGAAAGATTTTTAAATCTCATGAATCAGTGTGCAGAAATATTTAATGCACATATTGACTGGGCAATAGAGAACAAAACATTTAACAAAAACAAGGCACACAAAGACCTGTACGCACTGTTGCGACTACAGTATCCGAGTGTGCCTTCTGCTTTGTTGCAGACTGTTAGGGACAATGCGCTAGAGGCAATCAAAGCTACTAAATTCAAGCGTATCCCCAGGAAGAAAGCAACGTCAGGACTAAGATACGACAAGCGCACAATGACTTTACGGGGTCATCAGTTAACTTTGTCGTGTGTTGGCAAACGAGTCAAATTAATCCTAGAAATTCCTGATTATTTCAAACAAGTTTTTGAGACTTGGGAATTTTGTGGCGCAACTTTAACTTATTCAAAGCATTCAAAACAATTCTGGGTACGCCTAGTTTTTGAATCAGATAATCCTCAAACAATTAAGGGAGGAATTCAAGGAATTGACAGAGGGCTTTACCATCAAGCAGTAACTTCTGACGGTAAATTCTTTTCAAGTTCCCAAATTAGAAACACTCAAAGACGTTACTTATTCAATCGTCGTAAACTCCAACAAAAAGGCACTCGTAGTGCTAAACGTCGCCTCAAGGCAATGTCTGGACGCGAGAAGCGGTTCATGAAGGACACGAACCATTGTGTAAGTAAAAAGCTAGCCAACCAACCAGACGTAGCGGTTTTTGTGCTTGAAGACTTGTCGAGCATTCGCACTATTCGTCGCGGCACGCCACTTGCTTTATGCCGGGGAACCCGTCCACCGCAGTGGCTCAAGAAAATGAATAAATGGTTGGGTAGTTGGGCTTTCTATCAGCAAGAACAATTCCTGGCTTACAAAGCAGAAGCATTAGGGAAACGAGTAGTACATCAAGACCCTAGATACACTTCCCAAAAGTGTAATGTTTGCAAGCATATTAAAAGGACAAATCGCCATAAGTCTAAGTTCCATTGCAAAAACTGTGGACACCAGACCCACGCGGATCTCAATGCTTCCAGGAATGTCCGTGATGATTACATTCTCTCCTCTACCCAAGGGACGGAGGAGCAGGGGTCAGTCAATACCCCGTATGTTTCGGGAAATTCTGTTTCCTAGTTACAAGCCCCATCCAAAGAGTGGGTGGGGCAGTTGACCCTTCTGCATTCATTCGTTCTCACGCAAGAAGTAAAAATATGACTCAAATTCTTGATTATCTAAATATTGACTCCGAACGTCAAATTTTGTGTGGTTATACAAATCACACTTCTCAAATCCAAATTATTCGGATTTCCAACATTCCCAATTGGTATTTTGAGCGAGTAGTTTTTCCAGAACAAATACTTCTGTTTGAAGCTTTACCAGAAGCTGAATTAGAAATTCATACAAGTACGTTGTTGGTTGAGAAAATCTGCTGTACTGATTTACACCTGGATAATGAGCGATCGCATTCTTTCACTACTGGGTAAAAAGAGACAAGCGATCGCTATAAGGCTATCCAATAGATATCGACCGCTTTTTTATTATGTGTTATCCAGAACCCTTGTAGAGACGTAGCAATGCTAGGTCTCTACTATTTGTATTAGGACTTACACACTATACAAAATAACCATCTTATTTATAACGAAAAGCCGAGGGTTTGATATGCTTAGGCAGAAAAACACGTCTTATAGGTCACGAGAGCATCTTACTATTGATGAAGTTAATGAGTTAATTCATGGTGCTGGTTGTCGTGGCAGACATAAACATCGCGACAGTACACTACTGCTGATGATGTTTAGGCACGGTTTAAGGGTATCTGAGGCTTGTGAGCAGAGAAGTAAGGGGGGCTTGATGGAACCAACTACAGAACAGTTCAAAGCGTTTTACAGTCTATGTGTAAGAGCAAGTAATATGTTTCAGCCTGTTAACCTTGCGCGACTTGACGAAAGAACAAAGCGCATTTACGTTTTGATTGGGGACACAATACAAATAGAGATATACCAAAATGGGGAAGTGATATTTCCATGACTAAACCTGATTATCAAGCTATGACAGATGATGAATTACGGGACTACGTAAGGTATCATCCGCAAGACACCGAGGCGTTTCATCTTTTAATGGACAGACTTGAGCAGCGCCCTAACAAAGTTGTAACCCGCACTGTTGAAGAATTTGAAGCTGAACTACAACGGCGTATTAGCAATCGCTAGTTGATAATATAAGTCAAACGAAAATTAATCCGTGTTTTTGTGGACTACTTCAAACACGGATTAATTTTATATTTAGCTAATGTCAACAATGATTTGCTTAGATCGAAAGT
>CASBQC010000007.1 GCA_949127805.1 Nostocales cyanobacterium PMM_0081 | reverse complement strand
CCATCAACTGCTTGATTTTCTCTTTGAATTGAGGTGAAGACGGTTCGATCGCTTTGATTTCCTCTAGCTTCAGCTTCATGTCAGCTTGCTCGTCATACAACTCTTGGGTGTCGTTTTGACCGTAGAAAGAACGTATTCTTGGATAAACTACTTCTTCTTCTGCTTCAGCGTGAGCTGATAAATCCTTGTAGATTTGACCGAAGTATTCTTGGATCTTTTGAGGATCGTTACTTGCCAACAATTCGGTAAACAGAGTATTTACTTTTACGTGATCCATCCGGATAAGATCCTGGATGTTCAAATCTTGCTTATCGCTGTTTTGGGTAACAACACTACCCACAACACCGCTGAATGCTGCCATAGCGTCTTGGACTCGTGCCCAAATACCTTGATCTGCATCTTGTCCTGTGAGTTCACGGACACCCAAAATTTCCAGAACACCTTTAAGTTGCTCTTGGTGAGCGCGGTTTTCAAAGTTTATGGTGTTCAAAGGTGCAATTGCTGCCATTACGTCTGCACCGACTTTTTGAGCAGCCTTGTGAACGGTTAAGCCTGACATTACTTGTTGATGCTTCAGCAATTCATGCTGAAATACTTTTTCATACAAGCTCAATTCTGAGCCTTGCATCAATTCCCCAATTTTTTCAACCATTTCTTTAATGGTGTCTTTGGGTTCGCCATGTACGCCATACTGGACAATTACAGTTTCCAAAATGCCGATGTTTTTTTGGTCATCAGTGAGCATTTCTTGGAAGCGCTTGCTAATTTCCGAATCATTGGTTTCTTTCAAAAATAATTGCTCGTTTTGAATTAGCAATTGTTGTAGTGCTTTCATGTCTGCCAATTTCATGGCGATCGCAGAGCGCTTGGTATCATCTAAAGTCGCTACCATTTTTTGTTCTCCTCTGAAAAACTCTTTAAATCAGTGTTAACACTACGTTGCCATAGGGTGTTGGATGATTCCATCTTTCTTTTGAGCGATGCCAGTCAAACTAAAGTTATAAAAATGAGAATTTTTTTAATAATTATTATCTTTCTACTTTTAGATAGATAACAGTTTTCTCTTCACTCCATCGCCAGATAGATAAAATTTTTCAGCCAATTTTCTAGATTGACTCTAAGGATATTCGCACCGCAGATAAAGCCAGAATGCTATCCCAATCCTGGACTTTCCGGACAGGCATTAAATAAAGCCCTATAAATAGGGTTATCTAGCCAATTACAGCAGATTGCATTGTTATTAAATCACGTAGAGACGTTCCGCCGGAACGTCTCTACAATGTGCGATCGCAACTTTACTTTTGTCTTATGTTGAGCAAATTACCTCCGGTTAAAAACTAATAAATTGAGGATAATAATGGAAACTACAGATACAAACCAAACAGCTTCTACACCTTTTCCTAATATTCCACCACTTATTGAAAGTGACGACAGAGAATATCTAGATACAGGTGTACCCAGCACAGTAGCGATCGCCGGACATCCTTTGCACCCTTTGAGTGTCATTTTTCCTATCGCTTTTTTAGCTTTAGCCTTGGGAACCGATTTCGGCTATTGGTTAACTCGTGATTTTTTCTGGGCTAGAGCTTCAATATGGCTAATCGGACTCGGATTAGGTGCAGGTTTATTAGCAGCTGTGATCGGTTTGAGCGACTTTTTGCAAATTGAACGAGTCCGCAAGCGCAGCGCGGGTTGGGTACACATGATACTTAACGTTGCCATTCTAGTTTTATCACTCGTCAACTTCCTTTTGCGTTGGGGCAATCCTGACGCGAGAATTTTACCTTGGGGATTGTTAATATCCCTGGTTGTGGGTACGCTGACCAGTGCTTCTGGCTGGTTTGGTGCTGAACTTTCATATCGCCACAAAATCGGCGTTGTTGGTGCCGGTAGTAGAAGATACCCTTAACAAGAATGAATTATAAAGGATGAAGTTGAATTCAACTTTTATACTTTCACCTTGACAAAATGCGCCAAAACCGGAAACAAACAATATTCATCATCCTGTCTTTGCTCATCGTTGTACCGATGGGCTTTTTATTTAAGTACTACACGGGTCTTGGTCATAAATGGTGTAATGATTACGGAGCCGCAGTATTGTATGAAATATTTTGGTGCTTGTTTGCGTTTTTGTTTGCGAGAAGTCGCCGATTTATCCGACAAATTCCTCTATGGGTTTTTGTTATTACCTGTATACTAGAATTTTTACAACTTTGGCATCCCCCTTTGTTGACAGAAATTCGTGCCACTTTAATAGGTAAATGGTTACTTGGGACTACCTTTGCTTGGTGGGATTTTCCTCATTATTTGTTAGGTTGTGTTTTAGGTTGGTTGTGGCTACGACAATTACAAAAAATAGGCTATGCACAAAAAAGTCAAAGTTAAACCTAATTCCAAACAGCAAAAAATTGAAGAACAACCTGATGGCAGTCTTACTGTACATTTAAAATCACCGCCTGTTGATGGTAAGGCGAATGAAGAGTTAATTAAACTGTTATCAGACAAGTTTGATGTGCCGAAATCCCACATTAGAATTAAGTCGGGTTTATCCTCAGGGCAAAAGTTAGTTGAAATTGATACAGAAGGTTAGGATTTGTTATTTTCGTTCTTAATCTATATACTTTGATTAAGAAATATCTCGCGACCAGGCTGAACCGGATAACACACTTTTATCTGGTTACTACGCTCCTGCCTAGTAACGATGAATGCGAGGTGTAATTGAGGCAGCAATCTGCTGTAAGTCATTCCCTGAAAGAGCCAGGGAACGAGAAATCCGAGAAATAATAATTATAATTCCTGAGTAATGCTGATGTATCGAGGTTCGGCTTTGACTCTTTCTATCCAAGCTTTGACATGGGGAAATCTTGACAAATTAAATCCACCTTCATCAGCTACATGAGTGTATGCAAATAAACAGATATCAGCAATTGTATAACGTTCGCCAACAAAAAAAGTATGAGACTTTAAATGTTGTTCCATCAAGTTAAGTGCTGCATATCCACCTTCACGTTTTTGTTCTAATGCATCTTTATATTCTTCGGCTTTACCTAAAACAGAAATCCAATATCTGGAGGTAGCAATAAAAGGTTCATGGCTGTACTGTTCAAAAAATAGCCATTGCAGTACTTGCGCTCGCAAAAAGCGATCGTAAGGCAAAAACTCTGTTCCTTCGCTCAGGTAAAGCATGATAGCATTTGATTCTGACAAATATTTCCCTGGTTCAATTTCCAAAACTGGAATCTTGCCGTTTGGATTTTTACTTAAAAATTCTGGCGATCGCGTCTCACCTTTAGTGATGTCAACCTCTACTCTCTCAAAGGGAATGCCAAGTTGTGTCAATAAAAGACGTATTTTATAGCCATTGCCAGAAGGTAAAAAATCGTACAAATGGAGTGTTTCCATGTCCAAAAAATATTGTGAAGAGGATGTAGAGAATTGAAGGATTAGAATAAAACATTTTATCAAATTCTTTCCAAAAAAACCCGATATAATTTGAATTATATTTTCTCTTTATCTATAAAATACAATTCTCTGAAAAAACAAAAAAACGAAAGTATTATTTGTTTATAGTATTTAGTTGTTAAATTTTAATCAGCGGTTAAAAATAAAAGTATGTGTGGAAGATTTACTTTAAAACAGCCGACAGAAGCAATTGCCGCTATACTGGCTTCTGCCTCGCGTAATAACCAAACTTTTGATGTAGAAAAACTGCCAGAATTGTCAGCGCAATATAATATTGCACCTACGCAAATGGTGGCAACAGTGTTAGACAACTCAGAAAGCGACAAGCGAGAATTTCACTTCTTACGTTGGGGGTTAATTCCTTCATGGGCAAAAGACATCAGCATGGGGGCAAAGCTGATCAACGCTAGGGCAGAAACTGTCGCAGAAAAACCCGCTTTTCGTTCAGCTTTCAAACGCCGGCGTTGTTTGGTGCTGGCAGATGGCTTTTATGAATGGCAGCATATAGACGGCAAAAAGCAGCCTTTTTACTTTCGTCTGCAAGATGGACAACCTTTTTGCTTTGCTGGCTTGTGGGAGCAATGGGAATCGCCAGAAAAAGAGAAAATAGTCTCGTGTACAATTTTGACTACAGTTGCTAACGAAGTATTGAAACCAATCCACGATCGGATGCCTGTGGTTCTTGATAAGAAATATTACGATTTGTGGCTAGATCCACAAATGCAAAAGCCGGAAGCATTACAAGAAGCATTGCATCCCTATCCAGCTAGCGCTATGACTGCCTATCGGGTCAGCACTTTGGTAAACAACCCTAAATACAATCATGCAGATTGTATAAATTCAATTTAAAACAGAATTACCTCAGCAATCAGTTAAATTAACTAATGAGGGATACAAGCCATCAAAGAATTACAACTTTTCCTTTATTAGCTGCAACCAAAGCGTTCGTTACTATATGCCAAGAACCCAGAAAAACGATAATTTTATTGACAAGTCCTTTACGGTGATGGCAGATATCATCTTAAAGATACTGCCAGCCAACAAAAAAGCCAAAGAAGCTTTTGTGTATTACCGAGATGGAATGTCGGCACAGGCAGATGGTGAATATGCCGAAGCCTTAGATTACTATCAAGAAGCCCTAACATTAGAGGAAGATTCCTACGATCGCAGTTATATTCTCTACAATATGGGGCTAATTTATGCCAGTAACGGCTACCATCACAAGGCTTTGGAGTTATATCATGAAGCCATTGAGTTGAACCCACGCTTACCCCAAGCCTTGAACAACATCGCCGTGATTTACCACTTTCAAGGCGAAAAAGCGAAAGAAACTGGCGATCACGACGGTGGTGAAGCACTGTTCGATCAAGCCTGTGATTATTGGGTTAGAGCGATTCGTTTGGCTCCCAATAACTACATCGAGGCTCAAAACTGGCTGAAAACCACCGGGCGATCGCAAATTGACGTATTCTTTTAACTAATCAAAAGTCATTAGTCATTGACTATTGACTATTGACTTTTGACTCTTGACCCTTGACCCTTGACTATTGACTATTGACTTTTGACTCTTGACCCTTGACTTTTGACAAAACCATGATTGACCGTGAGCAAGTTCGTAAAGTAGCCCTTCTCGCTCGTTTAGAATTGACACCTGAAGAAGAAGAGCAATTCACCACCCAGTTGGGAAATATTCTGGATTATGTTCAACAGCTAGATGAACTCGATGTCAGCAATGTTGCACCAACAACACGGGCTATTGATGTCAGCAACGTCACGCGAGAAGATAAATTGGAACCCTATTCTGATAGAGAAGCTATTCTCAACAGTGCCCCAGAACAAGAAGGCGAATTTTTTAAAGTGCCAAAAATTATGAATGTTGAATAGTTAATTGTTAGTTGACGTTAACTCGTGGCATACTCCTACAGCAGATTGCGTTTTTATAGAATACACGTAGAGACGTTCGGTCCGGAACGTCTCTACAAAGTTTTGGGTTTTATCCATGTACCTCCGAAACCTGAAATATGCTGTATCGACGGGGAGTGTGGGCTACGAGCGTGAAGACATTAACTGAGCTTTACAAACATGAAACCCACAATAGCGCAGTTGGAAACCTTATACCGAGTCTGTATAATGGCTAGCAATTTACTTGTTCCAATTAATTTAACTCGTTTAGATGAAAGAAGCCAACGCATATTTATATTAGTTGGAGAGACAATAGAAATAGAGATTTACCCCAATGGGAGGTTAAAGCAGTGACACAACCTGATTTTAACAAAATGACAAGAGAGGAATTATTAGCATATATCCGGAAACATCCTCAAGACATACAAACGTTTCATAAATACATGGATTTATTAGCAACCGCACCAGGTCGAGTAGAAATATCCGTCGAAGAACTTGAAACTAAATTAGCCAAACACCTACAAGAAAGTTGAAATTGATATAGCGTTTCCCAGGCGATCGCCATTCAAGTTTTTTCTTCCCCTTTTACACTCACAATTAAAAAAATTAAAAACCCGGTTTCTATTAAGAATGATTAAGAAACCGGGTTTTTATTACCAAACTATGTAAGGTAAATTACTTACATCCCACATACTGCTTACCCATTACCAATTCCCCGACTTATTTAAGCGCTTTAAAGCCAGCTTTTTCTGCTGTTAATGTATCTTTAAAGCAGATATCCGGCTTCACTTTGTCATAATCAGGTGACTTGGCAATGTGGTATATATTGCCTCGCTTCTTCGTCATCTTGCCCTTAACAAGTGCATTGTTAGGACAAGTAGTTTCGTTTGTCGGTTTTACTCCAAGCTTTGCGGCTTCGGGGGGAATAGAAGCGTTACTTCCTGACCCACCTGAGTCGTTAGAAGTTGAACTTCCAGTCGTGGTGCCAGGACTGGCAGTAGCACCGGCATCAGGTGTTTCAGCTTTTTTCCCACAGCTGGTGAGGGTTAAAACGGCTAACAACGCCAAAGCGATAGTAGATTGACGAGGTTTGAGTAGGTTGTTCATGTAGCAAAAAGATTTTACCCGACTGTAACTTGGTCTATATTGACATCGGTCGCACCGCTAACCTCGCTTGCGATCGCCACCATTTCATCCAAAATGTCTTGACTGGAGACTTCCCCTTTTAAGACAACGGTGCTGCCTGTTTGAGCGACGTATACCGAATCAATATCATCAAACCTACCGTCTTCGTCAAAAGCAAGGGCAACTCGTTTTGCTAAACCACTTTGGTCATATTCTCCATTTAATCCCACTCGTTCTAGTGGAATCTCTTCCCCTGAATCATCAACAGCAACTGATTCCGGTTCCGGATTTACTTGAGCATCCTCCGGTTTTTCCATACCAAACATTCTTTGTAACCAACCCATAATTAAATGCTCTCCTTTTGATTTACACAGATAATTATCGTTGAAAATTGGTAATTGGGAACGTATTCGGACCCATTCCCAATTCCCCATTACCTACAGACTTCTTGCAGGGTAGCAGTGAAGTTTGGGTAAGAAATGGCGGCAGCTTCTGCGCGTTGAATGGTGGTGGTACCAGAGGCAAGTAAAGAGGCGATCGCTAAACTCATAGCAATTCTATGATCGGTATGGCTATCTACATCAGTCCCCACTAAAGGAGTACCCCCTGTAATTTCCATACCATCGGGTAATTCGGTAACTTTTGCACCCATTTTATTGAGTTGCTGTGCCATTACCGCAATGCGATCGCTTTCTTTTACCCGTAATTCTTCGGCATCTTTAATTACTGTTGTACCCTCGGCAAATACTGCCGCCACCGCCAAAATCGGAATTTCATCAATCAATCTGGGTATGAGATTTCCTTCAATCCTACAGCTTTGCAAACGGACCGAACGTACCCGTAAATCGGCTACCGGTTCTCCAGCAACTTCGCGCTGATTTTCCAGTTGGATATCAGCTCCCATCATCGCCAAAGCTTCTAAAATACCTGTGCGGGTAGGATTAACGCCGACATTTTCCACCACCAAATTAGAGTCGGGTACAATTGCCCCAGCCACCAACCAAAAAGCAGCGGAACTAATATCCCCAGGTACAATTACTTTTTGTCCATACAGTTGAGCAGGACCTGTAACAGTGACGCTATTGGTGTCCGGGTCAACGCTCAGTTTTGCCCCAAAAGCCCTTAACATTCGTTCGCTGTGGTCGCGAGAAAGGGCTGGTTCGGTGACAGTAGTTTGTCCCTCTGTCATCAAACCTGCCAGGAGAACGCAGGATTTAACTTGGGCAGAAGCGATGGGGGAGTGATAGTGAATTGCTTTGAGGGCAACTCCTGTAACTGCTAGGGGTGCTAAAGAATTATTTTTACGTCCCCAAATTTGCGCTCCCATTTGTTGTAATGGTTTGACAACACGAGACATCGGACGCGATCGCAAAGAACTATCACCCGTTACAGTAAAAAAGCCCCCCGGATGAGAAGCTAAAATTCCCAACATCAATCGCAGTGTCGTACCAGAGTTGCCGGCATTTAACACATCAACTGGTTCAAGTAAATTCCCTAAACCAATACCCTTAACCCGCACCAACTCTGTATTTAGTTCCGAAATTTCTGCACCCATAGCTTGAAAACAGCTAGCAGTACTGCGGGGATCTTCTCCTAAAAGAAGTCCTTGAATCTCGGTTTCACCTTGAGATAGTGCCCCCAACATCAGAGCACGATGGGAAATAGATTTATCTCCCGGAACTCGGATGCGACCCTGTAAAGATAGACCGACAGGGGGTCGCTGGATAATTAAGTTTTGAGAAGCGTTTTCTTTAGTTTCTACGGTTATTACTGAAGCCGACATTAGGATAAACTGGCAATTAAGCTGCATCAGAAGTTCACACTTTGGCAAAGCTAATGCCGCCGCAGGTTACTTCCTTCCTAGTATCGTATCGCTTTCTGCTGTATAAAAGTTACTGAAATCGCAATAAAGCGAATTCAGAAGTCAGAATTTAGGAGTCAGAATGTAATTAAGTAGGTTTTTACACCGCTACTTAGGGTGAAGACCGTCTGAAGAAACAAAAAGATAAAAAAACGCCGTTTATACAGTCCGCACGGCTTCCAACACAATTCAATTCACCAATTCTAACTCCTAACTCCAAACTCCTAACTCCTAACTCCTAACTCCTAACTCCTAACTCCTAATGGCTATAAAGCGTGATTTTTGCTTTTTAAATTCAAATTCAAGCTGTTTTTATGCTGATTTGTCTAGCTTACCAAATCAGGAGATTCAGTTAATATTAAGCATGTTTTATTAAGTTGCTTACCCTGAATAAGCTACGCCTAGTATTGATTTATTTTTGTTCAATAGCTTAAGTGCCCATTACGCTCCCATGCTGACCCATCATCGCAAGCCCGTGTGCTTATCACTCATTTCCACAGACCTCCCTGTTTGGTCTGTTGTTGAAACAGCCGGGACATTGTATCAAAAAGATAGTGACCGGTTTCATTTATTATTGACTACACCACCCTTAATTAGTTGCGAAGTAACGACTCCCTCAAGTTCAGAAGACACTTCTCACCCAGGACAGCGCAAGGCTCAACCTCCCAGCAGTCCCAGAATTTTATGGATGGAAATTTCACCTTACCGGGTAATTATGACTATGCAAGGTAACGCTCAATTAAGTTACCGTCACTTCTGGGAACAGGGTGTTTATGGTATTACTCGTTATTGGTTGCCTACAGAGTCATTGCATCCTCACGAACCTATTCGCTTACGCAATTTTACTCGCAGCCTCACTCTCACCGGACACCCTTTGCCAGAGCATTTGCGGGTAGAATACGAATTATGGGCAGATAAAATCCAACTGGGATGCTATATCCTCAATTTGGAAATTAAGCATTAATGTTACTTGATAGTGGTTAGTTGATAGTTGATAGTTGATAGTTGATAGTTGATAGTTGATGGTGCATTTTTTACTAACTACTAACTACTAACCACTATCCCAAATAATTCGGTTCGTTCCCAGGTTTCCATTTAATATTGCAACCAATACTCGGCTTTTGTTCGCTTGCAACTGGTTTACCTGCTAAAACAGCTTCAATTGCTGCGCGTAAATCTGCACCTGTTACAGGTTTATCATTACTTGGGCGGCTATCATCTAATTGTCCTCGATATACGAGTTTCCGCTCTGGGTCAAATATAAAAAAATCAGGTGTGCAAGCTGCTGTATACGCTTTTGCAATTTCCTGAGTTTCGTCATAGCACAAAGCAAAGTTAAACCCAACTTCTGTAGCCATTGCTTTCAACGACTCAGGTGCATCATCTGGGTATTTATTAATATCATTGGCGCTAATTGCCACAATTCCCAATTCACTGAGAATGTAATCTTTTCCCAACTGCGCCAATTCTGCTTTTATATGCTTGACAAATGGGCAATGTTGACAAATAAACATTACCAACAGCGCTTTTTTGTCTGCAAAGGTCGCAAGGGATATTGATTTGCCAGATACCACATCTGGTAGATGAAAATCTGGGGCTTGAGTGCCTAGCGGCAACATGGTTGAAGCAGTTAAAGCCATAAATTATTTGATGTCTTTATCTGAAAAGCTGCTTTGACTATCAGTTATTTTTAAACATACCATTAAATGTTGCATCAATAATTAAACGCAACTCTAGGCGACTGCGAACCCGTTCGCGCAGCGTCCCGTAGGGAAGGGCTTGTCACCGGACATCGCCTTGCTCATCTACATAAACCTTTGGCGTAGATGAGCAAAGTTGTTCATTAGACCAAGGTCTGTCAACAATACCACCGTTTATACGCATTGGATTTTCCTCTGTTTCGCAGTTAATGTAAAGACGTGTAACAAAAATATTAAATTATGTAAAGTAAATAACGATCGCCTGTCAGGTAAAATTCCATAGGAAACATAAGAGCAAAAATTTTGATTTAGTGTTATAATAAGAGGCTTTTAATTTGACTATTAGCCAACCATGACAGCAAGGGCATCGGCAACCCAATTTGAGTACAAAGCACTGCACAAGTCCAACCAGCTTATTTATGGTCTAGGTCAGACAGCAGTGATTACAGGGTGGACAGTAAAGCAGGCGATCGCTAAACACCTGCACAGTAGCGAGTATGCTGTTATCGGACAGCTATACTCACCCACAAGAGGAATAAACTTACTAATTCGCAATTTGCTTTATAATCCCCATGTCCGCTCCTTAGTTGTTCTCAACGCCACTAAGGAAGACAAAAATGCCGGTGCTGGAGAGTGCTTGCTGGACTTTTTCCGCAATGGCTTTGAAGAGGGTGTGTCTGACACCGGGTTGCACTGCTGGGTAATTCGTTCAACTATTCCTGGATATATTGATATTGAAGTTGAAAAAAGTGCTTTAGAACAATTACGAGAATCTGTCAAGTATTGGGAAGCTAAATCTATCACTGAAGCAGTTGATGGAGTTAAATTTTATGCCCAATCCGAAGCGCTTGAAGCGTGGGGTAACAAATTAGAATTTCCACTGTCCACTGTTGAACCAAATATTTTACCAGGACCACGCTACGGACACCGAATAGAAGGTAAAACAATAGCTGAAACTTGGGTAAAAATAATCCATCGGATTAAAACCACAGGAACAATTCGACCAACTGGCTATGATGGACAATGGCAAGAATTAATTGATTTGATGGCAGTTGTAACTGATGAACCGGAGGATTTCTATTTTCCCGAACCGAATTATTTACCGATTGATCGCAATTTTCTTCAAGAATATATTTCGCAGATTTTAGATGATGCACCATATCGGGAAGGGTTAAAATATACATACGGTCAACGTTTACGTTCTTGGTTTGGACGTGACCAAATTGAGCAAGTAATTCAAAAGTTGATTGGAGAAATTGATGCTGCTAGTGCAGTAATGAATCTTTGGGATGTGAAAGACCACGAAAAAGGTGGAAGTCCATGTCTTAATCATATTTGGCTGAGAGTTGTGGATAATGAATTATCTTTAACTGCGACTCTCAGAAGTAATGATATGTTTGCTGCATGGGTAGCGAATGCAATGGGATTAAGAGCTTTACAACAGCATATTAGGGATGAAATTGCTCATGGTTCTGAATATGATTTGAAAATGGGACCACTAATAACCATCAGTCAATCCGCTCATATATATGACGATACTTGGAGTAATGCCGAACAGTTGATTCAAAAACAATATGCCGCTATTTGTCGGAAAATAGATTACTACGATCCAACTGGAAACTTTTTAATAGAACTCGATCAAGGCAAGATAGTTGTTACCCACACGACGAGGGGTAGCGGTGAGGTTGTAGGTTGCTATTTTGGTAAAGATGCCTTGACTTTAATTAGAGAAATTTGTGCAGCTTCACCGTCAATACGTCCAGATCATGCAGGATATTTGGGAATGGAATTAAACAAGGCAGCTGAGTGTTTGAAAACAGGTAAGCAATACGTTCAGGATAGTAAATAATGGTTTGTGATGACCAAAGACCAACATGGGATGAATACTTTCTCATGTTGGCTAAACTTGCAGCTACTCGCTCAACTTGCCTCGCTTTTCCGGTGGGTGCTGTGATTGTTAAAAATAAGCAAGTTGTCGCAACCGGTTATAATGGCTCACCATCAGGTTCGGCTCATTGTACAACTCAAGGATATTGCTATCCGGGGTTAAGTAGTTGCGATGCTAGCAAGACTTTACCATCAAGAGCCGTACACGCTGAGGCGAATGCGATCGCCCAAGCAGCAAAGCATGGTATCTCTACAGATGGTGCCACTATTTACGTCACCTTAGAACCTTGTCTATCTTGCTTAAAGTTAATTATTTCCGCAGGAATTAAAGAAGTTTTTTACGAAACTCTTTTCAACGTTGGAGAAAAAGCTTTGGTGAGAGATTCTTTTGTTGATGAAGGCTTAGTTATTCTTAAGCAGGTTAAACTGTCTGAAGCTACAGCAAAAAGAGCATCTGACTTATTCCTGTTATTTTCTACATCTGCTATGAAAGCTTAATAGACATCTCCAGAAAAGACGTAAAGACGCTTGGGAATCGCCGTCTCTACAAGGGTTTCGGGCAACGCATAATTTATTTTTGGAGATGTCTAATGTATATTTACTGCTTTCTATGAGGCTATTGGCTTGCTTTGCGAGGAAATAGGATTTCTGGCTTATGTTCCACATATAAACACTGACCCCATCAATCATCCTAATATCAGTCCTCGTCAAGTTTTTGAGACTGACAAGCACCAAGTCACCACCTCAGATTTAGTTATAGCTTACCTTGGCTTTCCCGCTTTTGGCGTAGGTATGGAACTAGCTTACGTCGAAAGCAAAGCTATTCCTATTATTCTCTTATACGAAAAAGACAAGCGTGTATCCAGATTCCCACGCGGTATTCCCACTGTATTGTCTGAAATCGAGTTCACCGACTATGAAGATGCTTTAACTCAACTTGAGAATGTTTTGAAACAGTGGAGAAGACAGCAAATAAAATAATTGTTGCCTGCACTGTCTTGTTCCAACTTACAGCAGATTGCGTTGTTATTAAATACACGTAGAGACGTAAGGAGTGGAACGTCTTTACAGGGTTTTGGGTTTTACGCATGTACCTCATTTATCTGAAATCTGCTCTAACTTTTGAGTTATTTAATAAACATCGACCGAATTTAAATATGCGTTATCCAAAACCTCTAGAGACGTAGCAGTGCTACGTCTCTACATTATTAATTAAGGTCGATGACTGCGACGAATCTCTGTGATTTGATCTGCTACGTCTAGAAGAGATTTTGGCATCTCTGGTCCTGTGAGAATGATATCGACATTGGCAGGGCGTTTTGTCAGAAAGGCTAAAACTTCGGTTTCGGGAATTAAGTTAAAGTTAATTGCCAAACTTAACTCATCTAAGACAACGAGAGAATACTTACCTTCACAAACTACTTTTTGTGTATGTTGCCACAATTGTTGTAAAGATTCGATTTCAGTATCTTCTAGATGTGGTGTATCGATACAACGCGGCAAATCACAGCGAATCCAATCTAAGTTTTGTCCCAGTTGTATGGGGTGCTGGTGTCCTTGATTAATACCACCCTTGAGAAACTGGACTACTAACACTGGTGTGCCTTGACCGGCAATTCTCAGTGCTTGAGCCATGACGCTTGTAAAAAAGTTACGATGGGAGCTAGTGAAAACTTGCACTAGTCCTTCAACCGGATATGGTAAGTTAAGGGTCGAATTTACGTTCTTAGATTCTAACTGGGCAACCATGATGTTATGTTAAATAAAATACAAACGATTAGAGCACTTTTGCTGAGGTTTTTTCGGAAAAATATGCTTGTAGAATCAAGCTATTTTTAATAAAGTGTGGTGTGTTTGCCAACTTGATGTTTAGTCAATCACTAGGTTTGTGCTGAAGTCAAGAGTAGGGAAAATTTATTAATGTTATTGTTTGTTGTCTGAAACACATTGTAAAAATGAGAACATGTATCTGAAAGTTTAGAGCAATTAAAAAAGCTATAACTAAAGCTGAAAATTACTCAATGTTAGATTGGCTGTTTGTTTGGGCAAAACAGATTATCGTTGGTTGTTAATTTGACAAGATGAGGAGTGAGTATTTGTGAGATTTGTGATTTTAGGAGGTTCAGGTTCGGGGAAAAGCACTCAAGCAGAAAGGCTTTGCAGACACTTTGATATTCCGTTAATTTCCACAAGTGAAATTTTAAGGGAAGCGATCGCTAATCTTAGCAGTAATGGTCGCCATGTGGAGCCTTATGTGGAAAAAGGTGAGTTAGTCCCAGATGAAACGATTCGCGAGTTTATCCTGACTCGGCTGAATAAAGATGATATCACCACTGGTTGGGTGTTAGAAGGTTATCCGCGTACAGCTTTACAAGCTGAAAAATTGGATTTTTTATTGGACGGTTTACAGCAAAAGTTAGATTGGGCAATTTATTTACAAGTACCACAAGCGGTTATGGTTACTCGCTCTTTAGGGCGTATTCTTAGGGATGACCAACCAGAAATCGTTCAGCGCCGCGTTGAGTTATTTTACGATCGCACTATGAACATCTTAGAATATTACGATCGCCGTCGTCGCCTATTAACTATTAACGGTGATCAGTTACCTGACATGGTAGAGCAAAATATTCTCACCCTGCTGTGTGTCGCTTAGAAGGAGTG
>CASBQC010000006.1 GCA_949127805.1 Nostocales cyanobacterium PMM_0081 | reverse complement strand
GTTTATTGACTGACGGGGTTTCTTTTGGCTGGCGAGCTGCTTGAATGCGAGGTAATTCGAGGAATTTCTTCGTATCAGCTAAAAGGCGATCGCCCCAGAGATTATCCTTAAGGAAAGTCAAATCACCATAGCGATCATCGATTCGCAGTGCAGCTTCTCCCATTGCCAAACCGTTCGTGCGATCGCCTTTAGTATACAGTGCCACTGCCAATGCTAATAAAGGTTCTGCGGCTTTTTTCTCAAGGGATACAGCCGTTTGCCATTGCTTAATTGCACCGGGGATATTGCCCTGTTCGTAGTTAATTAAGCCGACGTTGTTAATTGCGGGCCAGAATTTTTTATCAGCGGCTACTGCTTTATTGTATTGGGCGATCGCTTCTGGCAATCTACTCAGCTTATAGTAAGCATTGCCTAAATCAAACAATCCCTCTGAGTCATTGGGTTTTAACTTCAAACCCCCTTGATAATACTCTACTGCGGCTTGGTACTTTTCCTGCTGAAAATTAGCCGAACCCAAAGCAAACTGGACATCAGCATTTTTTGGGTTGAGAGATTGTGCCTTATTTAAAGCAGCGATCGCCGGATTAAACTGCTTGTTTTGCAAATACAAGCCACCCAACAGAAACCATACTTTATCATTCTTAGGAGCAAGTTGAGTTGCCAACTTTGCTCGTGGTAAAGCCATTTCCGTCTGTTGAAACTGCGCTAATTGAGCCGCTTCTTGTGCCAGACTCAACCCTTGCTGCT
The DNA here is from genome assembly GCA_949127805.1 of Nostocales cyanobacterium PMM_0081. Classification (GTDB taxonomy): domain Bacteria; phylum Cyanobacteriota; class Cyanobacteriia; order Cyanobacteriales; family Nostocaceae; genus Hassallia. The sequence goes on along the minus strand of CASBQC010000006.1, from coordinate 2,167 downwards.
CTAATTTAGCTGTATCAAGTTGCAGTGTATGAGGTATCAATGCCTGTGCAAAAGCCGCTCTTGGCAGACTCCATAAACTACAGGCAACTAAAAGCGAAATTAATTTAACTAATTTGGGCACACTAACGCCTCTTAACCACAAATCTAAAGATTCTTTCAGCTAGCTTAAACGATCTAAGCTCTCAGCGACACCTAAATTTTATCCGTTAGTCAAGGGTCAAGAGTCAAGAGTCAAGGGTCAAGAGTCAAAAGTCAAAATGAAACTGTTCTTGACCGTTGACCATTGACCGTTGACCATTGACCGTTGACCGTTGACCCTTGACTCTTGACCCTGATAGCAGAAGATATATGTGCCAGTTGCGTAACTCATCACTAAAGTCACCCGTTCAGGTGAAGTGATTTCTAAGTACATAAGGTTAATATGATAAAAAACTTAAGTAAATATAAATTATCTCTTATCTTCCTTCATTGCCGAATTCTCGATTTGCCGCACTACAGACAATTAATTTTCCCCAAGACAAATCCAGAAAATCACCTACCACAACTTTAAATTTATAACTTCCTCAAGTTGTTAAACTTAAACATTCGTCTTTTGAAGCGCTTCCACAACCACCAACCCGCATCATTTTTCATAGGCTATTTATGACTACATACATAGAAGTCCCCGTATTTGGTAAAGTAAAAAATCCATTCCGCTGGCTGATTGGGCTGATGGCAGTTGGTGTGGTGGTTGTTGGTGCAACGACGACATACACCTTTGTAAATCAAGGTACACGCAAAGAAGATATTACTCAACTAACTGTGCCGGTAGAAGCAAAAAACGTCACTTTGCGAATTACCGCTAGTGGTAAAGTAGTACCAGTTCAAACGGTGAATATTAGCCCGAAAAATCCTGGAACCTTAGCAAAATTGTATGTTGAACAAGGCGATCGCGTACAAGTAGGGCAAATTCTTGCCCGGATGGATAGTGCAGGCATTGAAGCGAGAATCCGGCAATTTCGTGCTAATTTAGCTCAATCTCAAGCTCAGTTAGCCGAAGCACAAGCGGGAAGTCGTCCCCAAGAAATTGCTCAATCGAAAGCGCGTTTGTCACAGGCTCAAGCGCAATTAGCCGAATCACAAGCCGGAAATCGTCCCCAAGAAATTGCTCAAGCTCAAGCTTTGGTTGATGCAGCTCAAGCAAAGGCGAATTACAGCAGCGAACAAATAAAGCGTTACCAATATTTATACCAGCAGGGAGCAGTTAAAAAACAAGAATTAGATCAATTTATCAGCGAAGATAAAAGCGCGAAAGCGAACTTGCAAGAAGCGCAAAAACGATTGTCGCTGCAACAAGCCGGTAGCCGTTCGGAACAAATCGCTCAACGTCAAGCATCTGTAGAAGAAGCAAAAGCGCAGTTGCAGATGTTGGAAAATGGCACCCGTCCAGAAATAATTGCCCAGCGTCAAGCAGGTGTGGCGTCAGCGCAAGCTCAATTGCAGGCAGAGGAAGTTAATTTAGATGAGACAATTATCCGCGCACCTTTTGCAGGAATTGTCACTCAGAAGTATGCTAACATCGGCGCGTTTGTTACACCGACAACTTCTGCCTCAAGTAGTGCCTCAGCAACTTCTAGTTCAATTGTCGCTGTCGCACGAGGTTTAGAAGTGCTAGCGCAAGTCCCCGAAGCTGATATCGGCAGAATTAAAGAACGACAACCAGTGGAAATTGTCGCGGATGCTTATCCAGATCAAGTTTTTAAAGGACGTGTACGCTTAATCTCTCCAGAAGCAGTGCTAGAACAAGGTGTAACATCTTTTCAAATACGAGTTGCGTTGGAGACGGGTGCAGATAAACTGCGTTCTGGCTTAAATGTCGATTTGACGTTCTTAGGCGATCGCTTATCAAATGCTCTGGTATTACCAACGGTGGTGATTGTTACCGAAAAAGGTAAAACGGGTGTGTTAATACCCGATGCGAAAAATAAACCCCAGTTTCGCGAAGTCACAATCGGTTCGCAAATCAAAGACCAAACTCAGATTTTAGAGGGAGTTAAGTCAGGCGATCGCGTCTTTATTAATCCTCCCAAAGAATACAAAATCGAACAAAAGAAGGGTAAAGGGTAAAGGGTTTTTGAATCTTGGGAAAAGGGTAAAGGCTAAAGGGAAGAAAAGAAAGTTTTTATAT
>CASBQC010000005.1 GCA_949127805.1 Nostocales cyanobacterium PMM_0081 | reverse complement strand
GCTTACAAAATTCATTTGCGAGTATATTTTCTGCTATATTAGCGGTTGCGGGGATGGGTGTCTGGTCTTTTGTGCTGCCAGCGTTTTTGGTGGCACCGCTGGAGCTAATCATATACTATTATTTTCATGATTGGCGATCGCACTCTAAATTCACCACTAAGCACTGGGGAGAAATTTTCAGCTTTGGTAAAAACTTGCTCGGTGTTGGTTTACTCAAAACTCTCAGAAATAACTTAGATTATCTCATAGTTGGGCGCTTCATCGGTATTAAAGAACTGGGTATATACTTCTTTGGTTTCAATGCTGGTTTAGGCATTAGCTTAAGTATTATCAACGCTGTTAGTTCAGCAATTTTACCTCATTTATGTGCGGCGCGTTCCGATTGGTTTGAATTCAAAAAACGCTACTTTAGCAGTCTCAAAACTATTAGTTATATTATTATTCCCTTTGTATTATTACAAGCTAGCTTGGCTCCTTTTTATGTGCCAATTGTTTTTGGTCAAAAGTGGGTACCTGCAATTCCAGTTTTGATCATGATTTGTTTATCGGCAATTTCTCGACCTTTTGCAGATGCGGCATCTCAGTTACTAGTAGCTATTGGCAAACCTAACTTAGACTTGCGGTGGAATATCATATTTACGGGAATATTTGCCACTGCATTACTAATAGGAGTTCAATGGCAAGTTATGGGAGTAGCAACATCGGTTTTATTAATTCATTTGATTTGTTTGCCGATATTTACATTTTGGGTGACAACTTTTGTTTTTCCGAGATTAAATAGGATGTAAAGGTGCTAGCGACAGATAGTCGTAAAATCGAGCGCGTTTTTAAACGCAGAGGGACGCTGAGTTTTTGTTATAAATTACGTTCTTAAATACAACGAAAATCTGAAGAAAGACTCTGCGTACCTTTGCGCTTACCTTAGCTACCTAGTGCGTTTAAAAAAGCTGCGAATTCAACTTACCTATGTAACACAGTAGCTTCTCTGTTTTTCTCCTTTTGCTTTTTACCTTGCTTCTTCAAACGCTTACGCAAAGCTTCCATGTAGGTGAAGAAAACAGGGGTAATATATCGTCACAGCAGCAAGTTGTCGGGAATGGTTAACTGTTAACGGTCCCACACTTTTAGTAATGCTTGCAACAGCATTGTTAACTATTATTAATTAGCTATGCTAACTGTTTGATATTCATCTGTGCGATCGCCTAAAATAGAAATACGAATGGAGGTAACAGCGATGGTTTCCCAAATTGAATCTTCTGCACCTTCGGAGATTTTATATCCTGAATCTGATGGTCAGCCGATGGCAAATAATACAGAACACTTTGAAATTATCGTCCTGATCAAAGGTAATTTAGACATCCTCTTTGCAGATAATCCCAATGTTTTCGTCGCTGGTGATTTGTTCTGGTATCCCATTAGAGGCAACAACAAGATTAAATATGCACCCGATGTGATGGTTGCCCTTAATCGTCCCAAAGGTCGTCGATCTTCTTATAAGCAGTGGGAAGAAGAAAATCAACCGCCCCAAGTAGTATTTGAAATTCTCTCCCCAGTCAACACATCAGTAGAAATGGATCGGAAGTTGCTATTCTACAGTCAATACGGTGTCGAGGAATATTATATATATAACCCAGCAAATAATGAACTACGAGTTTGGTTACGGGGTGAGTATGGTTTAGACTGCTTAGATTTTGGTCAAAAATGGGTGAGTCCACGGCTGCAAATTGGTTTTGATGTCTCTGGTGAACACTGGCAACTTTCATATCCAGATGGTCAGCCTTTTATGACATTTGGAGAATTAATGGCACAGGCACAAGCTGCACAACAACAAGCCGAAGCTGCACAACAACAGGCACAAGCTGCACAACAACGTCTGCAACAAGCAGTACCTCGACTATTAAGTATGGGATTAAACCGAGAACAAGTGGCTGATGCTTTGTCCCTTTCTGTAGAAGATGTGGAAGCGATCGCGATGAATCTCTAGTTAAACTAGTAGGCTGTCAAATAAATATTGTATAAACTCCACTAATACCGTTTCACAAAAATCTTTATACAAATACAGACCTCTAGAGACGTAGCTAGCTTACGTCCCTACAAGATCGCTATTAACGTGAAATGGTATAAAAGCGGGGTTTACCCGCCCCAACTAGGTTATCCTAAATTGCTAACTGATGAAACAATTTGTTGAGAAATAAAAGGCAAAATTTCGCGGCTTTTTGCGTGTGCTTTGCCTTCTGTAAATACTACTAAAACATAGGGACGCAAATCTTGTAACTCGATGTAAGCTGCATCGTGACGGACTTGACTTGTCCAACCGGCTTTTGACCAAATTTGCGCGTTTTCGGGAAGTCCACCACCTAAAAAGCCTGTAATTTGGTCTTCTTCGACATCTGTTGGTAAATCGTCTCTTTTGAGACTGCGTTTGAGTAAAGCCATCATTGTTTGCGATCGCCCACTTGACACTGCCACCCCACCGACAATACTATGCAATAATCTGGCGGTGGCATTTGTCGTCAGCATGTTGCGATTGTCTAGCATTTCTCCATAAAATGCCCGTTCCCGTCCATAAGGACCATCACCCCAAGTTTTTTGGCAAACGTTAATTGTCTCTAATTCTTCCCACCCCAAAGACTTGAGATAACGGTTAACAATATTGCGTTGATGCTTCCAAGTTTCAAATGGTCCTGCTGATAATTCTGGACCACTAGTGGTTCCACTCAGCATATCTATAACCAAGCTGGTGCCATCATTGCTAGAATCAACAATCATATCTCGCTTGGCTCTTTCCAATTCCTTGGAAGTCTGAAGCATCTGTTTTTCCAGCCATTCGTTTACCGCTACCATGTAAAACAGCTTGACGACACTTGCAGGATAAATTCGTTCAACACCACGATAAGTAAAACCACGTACCGAATGGTTCCAAAAAGCATCGGGAGTTAAAGCACCACCAGTATTTACTAGTACCGGCGGATCGTAGACAATCCAAGTTAGAGCAATTTGGTTGCGGGCTAAAGTGGGAAATTGTGCCCAAGTTGCCTCTAAAATGCCTAAGCCGAGATTTTCTAGTTGTTCGTCTTGATTAAAAAAAATCATTGTTTTTGCAGAATGCCCTTAAATCTAAAATCTGACGAGTATCAGTGTCTTGCTGACTTGAACTTATATGATTCTCCTGAATGTACGCGCTTGGCAACTCAAGCCGCAGTTGGGCGACATTTGCGGATAACATCAAATGATAATGATGTAGAGACGCAAAATTTTGCGTCTTTACAGGTCTGTTTGTGTGAGGATGATTATCCAGGATGGGTATCACCGACAGATTTGAGTTTATTACAATCTGCTACTTTACCTTATGAAGCTACTTCATTTTCTCAATCTCAAATAAAAAAACTGCTCGCAGAAGTGATTGTTTTTACTCAAAAAGCGATGCAACAAGCAAATTATTACCTTTGGGGTGGTACGGTAGCACCAAATTATGATTGTTCGGGGTTGATGCAAGCGGCTTTTGCTTCGGTGGGTATTTGGATACCTAGAGACGCTTATCAGCAAGAAGAATTCACTCAGCCAATTAGTACGGCAGAACTAGAGGCAGGGGATTTGGTATTTTTTGGCACTCCCCAAAAAGCCACTCATGTAGGACTTTATTTGGCTGATGGTTATTACATTCACAGTTCTGGCAAAGATAAGGGACGAAATGGTATTGCAATTGACTGTTTGACGGAACAGGGAGATGCGGTTAGTCAGTCATACTATCAACAGTTGCGAGGTGCTGGCAGGGTTGTGAAGAGTTACGAACCGCAAATACGCTAAGGACGTTAAGGAATATGAGGAGTGGGTTGATTTCCCAAAGGATGACTGAAGTTGAGGGGGCAATGTCAGCGGTTGTTCCTGCTGTTTCGGTTGTGGTGCCGATATATAATGAGGTTGAAAGTATACCGCATTTGCTGGAGGCGATCGCTTCCACTTTAACTGCAAGTGACTTAAGTTATGAGATCATTTGTGTAGATGACGGTTCTACTGATGGGAGTGCGGATTTTCTCAGAAAAGAAGCGCAAATACGCAGCGATTTAAAAGCGATTATTCTGCGACGCAATTACGGTCAAACGGCAGCGATGTCTGCCGGATTTAATCATGCTTTAGGTAAAGCTATTGTCACTTTAGATGCTGATTTGCAAAATGACCCAGTAGATATACCGTTGCTTTTGGCAAAGTTGGAAGAAGGTTACGATTTGGTCAGCGGTTGGCGGAAAAACCGTCAAGATGGTGCTTTAAAGCGGTTACTTCCTTCTAAAATTGCTAACTGGCTAATTAGACGGACTACTAGCGTGAATATTCATGATTATGGTTGTTCGTTAAAAGCTTATCGCGCCGAATTAGTCGCAGATATGAACCTTTATGGCGAACTGCACCGATTTTTACCAGCTTTGGCGTATATTGAAGGAGCAAGAATTACCGAAATTCCGGTGCGTCATCACGCTCGCCGCTTTGGTCAGAGTAAGTATGGATTATCGCGTACTTTCCGGGTGTTGATGGATTTGTTAACTATTTTGTTTATGAAAAAGTTCCTCACTCGTCCGATGCACGTATTTGGGTTGTGGGGCATGATTTCTATGCTTGCGGGTGGGGCGATCGCTATTTACTTGACTTTCCTTAAATTAGCTTTTCATGAGAATATTGGCGATCGCCCTTTGCTGATTTTGGCGGTTCTCTTATTATTAACTGGTGTACAGCTTTTTTGCTTCGGTCTTTTGGCAGAGTTGCTAATGCGTACTTACCACGAATCCCAAGGACGCCCAATTTATCGCGTGCGTGAGGTCGTCACCAAAAGCGTTAAGTAAAGTTACAAGTTAATAAAAGCGCGATCGCATATTTTTTCAGATCCCCGACAACTTTTACGAAGTCGGGGATCTTGTATACTTTACAAAATTTTAACTTGTGTATCGGTCTAAAAATTTTTCTTGCTCGTCTGCATTCAGGAGAGTACTCTAGATTTTCAAATATATAATTACGGCTTGCTTATGCGTCTCACCTCTCTTGATGTTTTTCGCGGCATTACCATTGCTGGTATGATTCTTGTAAATATGGCAAGCATCGCCGAACCGAATGTTTATCCGCTTTTACTTCATGCTGATTGGCACGGTTGCACCCCAACTGATTTAGTATTTCCCTTTTTTCTCTTCATTGTCGGTGTAGCGATGACTTTCTCGCTCTCTAAGTATACTGAAAATAATAAACCTACATCAACTGTATATTGGCGTATTTTGCGCCGCGCTGCCATTCTTTTTATGTTGGGATTACTACTCAATGTATTTTGGAATAAGGGTGTTGGAACTTTCGATTTCAGTAGTATCCGCATCATGGGAGTATTACAACGCATCAGCCTTGCTTATTTATTTGCGTCTTTGGCTGTCTTAAATATACCGCGTAAAGGGTTATGGATACTTGCAGGAGTCTTGCTTATCGGTTACTGGTTAGTGATGATGTATGTGCCAGTTCCCGGTTTTGGTGCGGGAGTGCTGACACGAGAAGGCAATTTTGGGGCTTTTGTAGATCGATTGATTATTCCCTCTTCGCATCTGTATAAAGGTGATGGTTTCAAATTCATGGGAGATCCAGAAGGGCTTTTTAGTACGATTCCTGCTGTCGTCAGCGTTTTTGCTGGCTACTTCGCAGGAGAGTGGATACAAAATCAACCTGTAAAATCACGCACAAGTATAGGTTTAATATTATTTGGTATTGGTTGCTTAATTATCGGTTGGGGATGGGGTTTCACATTTCCAATTAATAAGAAACTGTGGACGAGTTCTTATGTAGTTTTCACGAGTGGTTGGGCATTAATATTGCTAGCAGCTTGTTATGAACTTATCGAAGTGCGACGGATACGACGTTGGAGTAAAGCGTTTGAAGTTATGGGTTTAAATGCGATCGCTATTTTCGTTGCTTCTGTTTTACTAATTAAAATCTTGGTAAAAGTTAACATCGGCAGCGGTGAAAAAGCTCCTAGTACCTTCGATTGGATTTATAATAATCTTTTCGTACCTTGGGCGGGTGCGTTTAATGGTTCGCTATTATTTGCTATTCTCACGGTGTTACTTTGGTTAGCTGTAGCTTACTCCATGTATCGTCAACGTTGGTTTATCAAAGTTTAATTATGTTAGGTTAATCATACATATTGTAGAGACGTTCCGGACCGAACGTGTCTAGGACTATTTCCCTAAAATATTCAATAATGCTTGTCGATAAATGTTCAGTCCTTCTGCATTCAGATGATCGCCATCAGTTGTAAAATTATCTTTCAAAACATTATTTTCATACAACGGTGCTATACCTTCAGCGACAACGGGGACATTTTCTGAAGCTGCAACTTGATTGATTACAACGTTGATTTGTTCGACTTTAGGGAGTGGGGCTGCTAAACTTGAATCTTTACTAGCTGCGACAGTTGAGTAAAAAGCGGGAATGAGAAAAATCTGTTTAGTTCCGGATGTTTTTACGAGTGCGATCGCTTCTTTCAACTTTTTGCTAAACTCTTCATCACTAAGTTGATATAAAGCATCATTTCCCCCAACTGCAATGATAGTTTTGTCACATTTTACCTTGGTAGGAATTAAACGTTGCAGTTGTTGAACTAATGAAATTGAACTCAAACCATTAATTCCAAAATTAAAGTTACCCGTGCCGAGGGTATCACCAATTTGAGCCGAAATAGAATCACCAAACAAACAGCCGGTAAATTGCTTACCTTCGCTAGCGAATATCTGATATTGAAGTTCCAGCTTCCATAAAGGTGAAGAACTTAAATTATCTTTTATTGTTGCATCATTAGAAGCAAAAAATAACTTTGATTTGCTGAGTAAGTCTAAAGTCGCTGGTACATCAATAACTAATCTATCACTGGGATAAGCTGACAAAAAGCTGAGTATACTTAAACCTTCTGGTGCTTTGGCACCAATAAGTAAAGCAGCTCGTAGTGCTGGTACACCTGCTCGATCGCGTCGAGCGATCGCACGAGAAGCACCAGATAAAAATAGTTTACCAATTGGTGAATCTACCAGCTTATTTAAAGCCACAATATTTAGAGATTTTTTCACCTGAAGCGCTTCTTGTAACTTCTGTTGTTGCTTAGGTTTTAAATAACCGAGAAAAAATTGCAAATCAGAGGAAACTTTTTTTGTTTCCGCATACTTACGTATATCTGCTACTGGAAGATATTGATCGAATATTCCATATCTGACAACAATTTTCTCAGCCGCAAAACTAGGAGATGAACCGAGAAAACTATGCAAAGTTAAAAATATTAAGCAACCAGATAAGCATAACAGAAGACGATATAAATAGTTAATCATTGATGGTTGATGGTTGATGGTTGATGGTTGATAGTTAATGGTTGATGGTTGATGGTTGTTGGTTGATGGTTGATGGTTGTTGTACTAACAAATACAGCAGATTGCAACAGGCGTGAGGTACAGATTATTGTAAGGGCACAACAGTGTTCATTGGTGTCAACTTAAGCGATAAATGGCTTATCTGTTGGCTTTCTCACCCGCCCGGAAATAAATTTCCGGGCTAATAGCTAAAGTAAACTGAAGTTTACTGTCATATTTTTGACATTATTTAGTCATCTTTAGATGACTTTAGCTATTAGCAAGGAAATTCATTTCCTTGCGGGACTGGGATTTTACCTTAAGTTGACACCAATGAACAGTGTTGTGCCCCTACCTGTGTACCTCATTTACCTGAAAAACGCTGTAACGACTATCCACTAACCACTACCCACTAACCACTACCCATTTTCCCATTCATCAACATAAATAGACAAACTCAATTTGGGAATAATCAAGCAGTAGTAGTCAGGATGGGAAAGTGGTAGAAGAACGCGCATATTGGCTTGCTTGGTCGCAAATTTCGGGGATTGGTCCAGTATTATTACAACGGTTACAACAGCATTTTGGCACGTTAGCTGTCGCTTGGAAAGCACATCAGACTGAATTGGGTGAAGTAGAGGGTTTTGGTTTGCAGACGCTAGAAAAGGTGATAAAACAACGTTCTGGTTTGCATCCCGAACAACTACTTATTAAGCACCAGGAAGAAAATCCTTATTTTTGGACACCAGCTGATGTAGATTATCCGCGCTTGCTGCTAGAAACACCTAGTCCACCACCTGTATTATATTATCGTGGTGAAGTGGACTTGTCAGAAAACCTCGGACAAAAACCGCTAGTTTCCATTGTTGGGACACGCAAACCTACAGAATATGGTATACGTTGGACTCGTCAAATTAGTACGGCTTTGGCAAAAAATAATTTTACAGTGGTTTCGGGAATGGCAGAGGGAATTGACACTGAATGTCATTTTGCTGCGATGAAAGCTGGTGGACGCACTTTAGCTGTTTTGGGTACTGGTGTAGATGTCATCTATCCACACAAAAACCGCGATTTGTATAAGCAGATTTTAACATCTGGGTTAGTGCTGAGTGAATACACTGCAAAAACACCACCCCATCCCACTCATTTTCCCCGTCGTAATAGAATAATTGCAGGCTTGACTCGCGCTGTTTTGGTGATGGAAGCACCGATAAAATCTGGTGCTTTAATTACAGCGCAATATGCAAATGAATTTGGAAGAGATGTTTATGCACTACCTGGTAGACTGGATGACCAGCCATCCCAAGGCTGTTTAAAGTTACTTTATCATGGAGCAACGCCGATTCTCAGAGAACTTGATGAACTGTTAAAAATGTTGGGGGCAATACCACAACTTGATGTGATGGAAACAATACCGCAGCAGTTGCCTTTACCAAGTTTATCAGCAGAACTGGAACAAGTTATGAATGCTATTTCTTCGGAGTCTTTGCCTTTTGATTTTATTATCCAACAAACGGGGATGAATGCTGGTTCGGTTTCTAGTGCTTTGTTGCAGTTGGAACTTATGGGTTTGATTTCGCAGTTACCGGGAATGCGGTATCAACGGTGTTGATATGCATATTTTGAGCACTGAAGTGCTCACTACGAAATAAAAATTTACATAATTAATATTTATCTTTGAGGATAATATTGAGGGTTGGTTATAGGGTATTGATAATTGGGTGCATAATTCATGTATGGGGGTGGATAACTTCCTGTATTGTTAGGTAGAGGTGTCATGACTGGGGGTTGATAACCGCTTACGGGTGGAGTGTTTCCTGTAAGGTTGGTTTGAGGCATCATGACTGGGGGTTGATAACCGCTTACGGGTGGAGTGTTTCCTGTAAGGTTGGTTTGAGGCATTATGACTGGGGGTTGATAATTGCTTGGGGGTGCAGCATTTTGGCTGAATTGTTGGTAAGCAATACGAGAAATGGCGCTGATGAGTTTTTCAGCGCGAGGATCGTTATTTGGGCGTAGTATCATGACAGTGGCGATGTAGCGCTTGCCATTTGGCATATCAACTAAGCCAGCATCCGCTAACATTGTACCAATATCGCCGGTTTTGTGAGCAACGGTTGCGCCGGCTCCCAAACCAGAGGGTAATAATGTGTCTCTTTCTGTATGACGCATGATATCGAGCAAGCGATCGCGCGATTGCATACTTACTAAATTACCTTGATTCACCATCGCCAGTAAATTCCCCAATTCTTTGGGACTGGTGGTGTTTGTACCTTCTAAATCTGGTAATTTGTTACGAATAACGGTGGTTGTTAAACCCCAACTGCGAAAACGCTGATTTAATGCTTCTATACCACCTAATTTGGCAATCAGCATATTTGTGGCAGTGTTATCGCTGATTGTAATCATTTTCGTGGCAACTTCCAGCGCCGTGTACTGAGTTCCCACAGGTTTATATTGCATGTTTCCCGAACCCCCTGCAACCATATCTTGCTGCATGGTTAGGATTTCATCTAGACGAATTTTGCCTGCATCTACATCCCCAAAAAAGGCAACCAAAATCGGCACTTTAATCGTGCTAGCAGCGGGAAAACTTGCCCCTGCATTCACATCTACATAACTGCCACTATTCAAATCTACCAAGAAAACTCCTGGAGTCAAATTTGGACTTGTCAGTGCCAAATTTTGCACAGTAGCTTTTAAAGAGGTGTTTTCCTGAGATAAATATAAACCCCCACCATTAGGAACTTGGGCATTTTGGGTAGATTGTGGCTGGGTTTGCCCAACATTTTCAGTATTAGATGCTGATGAAGCCGAATTCATCCGAGTAGCAGGATCTAAGACTGATAGGATTGTACCAGCGATCGCACCAATACCAACTCCGACAATTAACAAGCGCATTGCATATAACAACGATCTTGCCATTGGCTTTAATTTAGTTTTGCGCGATCGCCTACCTATTTTTGCTCCCATCGGCTTTTGCTTTTGCATCGGCTTTATGTTTCCACCGCTGGGTTTAAAAGGTGGTATTCTTCCTTTGACAGCAGATGGCATAACTAACCCCGGTCGTGTCTTCGGCACCCCTTGCGGAGTCAGTGTAGTGCTGATTTTTTGGGGACGCGATCGCGGTTGGCTCTTTTTCGCTTTATTTTGTCCTACTGGTTGCACTTTACGCTCAACTTGGCGTCCGTTGCTGGGTTGACGCCGTGAGAAAGCGATTAGTTTGTCATTTGATTTTGACACTGCTACTCCTTGTAACCCACAAAGGATAAGTTTTTTGCATCCCGACCCCAAATTTTAATACTAAGTAGCATTTTTGCGTTTAGTTTAAGTCATATTCATGATATTGGGGAGATGATCCGTATATAGTAAACGATCAATTACAAGTTTTCGCGATCGCGTAGCGCGTCCTGTTGCTCAACTGCACTTGGTGCAGTTGCCTCGTTGCAAAGCAACGAGGGAGGCATTTCTGAAAGAAATGCCTCAGCAACATACGGACGATCGCTCTTTCCCCCCATAGCCCATTGTACCTGCCGCAAAATCCCCTGTAACATAGCTACTTCCTTAGTTTGCAGACCAGCACGATTATAAAGTTGTCGAAATTTTTCCATCCGACTAGCTGCCGTATGCGGATAAATGTAACCAATTTGCAATAATAGCGATTCTAATTGTTGATAGTATGTTTCCACAACCTCAAGGGGTGCGAGTTCAGTTTTGCTTTTTATTTCATTCTTCGTTTGCTTGGCATTTTCTGCCAATTCATAACAGCATATTCCCACAGCCGCAGCCAAATTTAGCACTGGATAAATAGAATCGGTGGGAATGCGAACAAATCTCTGAGCGTAGTTTAACTCTTGATTACTTAATCCCCGGTCTTCCGGACCGAAAATCAACGCTGCTGATTTTTCTGGTTCTTCCAATAACCAGGGTAATGCATCGCGGGGATTTTCTAAAGGCGTTTCCCAATCACGCACACGAGCAGTTGTAGCGATCGCTCTCACACATCCTTGCAATGCTTCTGGCAAAGTCGGCACCGATACCGCAGATTCTAAAACATCGTCGGCATGAACTGCCATTTTTTTTGCTTCCATCCCCAAAAAGTCGCATTGAGGATTGACTAATACTAAATGATGTAGCCCGAAATTTTTCATCACCCGTGCTATAGACCCCACATTCATTGGACCTGCTGGTTCTACCAACACAATTCTTAACCAGTCCAATTTCATTTCTTGCATCCCATTCTGCCTGCATAATGTCTTGATAATTATTGTACGCAGTGCAGGTCAATGCCTGTGCAACGTAGAGACGTTCCGACGGAACTACAATATGTGTGAATTGCTTGAGATTTTATAAAAGCGGGCGATGGGACTCGAACCCACGACATTCACCTTGGGAGGGTGAAATTCTACCACTGAATTACACCCGCAAATCTTTTAGCTTTATTAACGATAAAATTCATTATACCACACTGTGAGTTTTCGATCTACTGAGCCTCAAATATTTCTTTTGCAGTCAGATTTAACTCCTTGACAGATTATGCCAAAACTAGCATACTAAAAGATAAGTAAGGTGTAGCTAAGGTGTGAGTAAGGATTGAATAAAGTTTTTTGCAATCAGAACAACTAAAACCATTGGAATGGATGGGAACCTCTTTAGAAGACCTTAAAAAGTTTCCTGATGAGGTGCAAGAGCAAATAGGGTATGCTTTGTACTTAGCTCAAGTTGGTGATAAACATCCAGATACAAAGCCCTTAAAAGGGTTCAAAGGTGCAAGTGTACTAGAGGTAGTAGAAGATTTTGATAGTGATACATATCGTGCTGTATATACTGTGAAATTGAAAAAAGCAGTTTATGTTTTGCACGTATTTCAGAAAAAATCAAAACATGGTATTGCTACACCTAAACAAGATATTAATTTAATTGAAACAAGACTCCAAAGAGCAAAAGAGCATCACAAACAAACGTATCTACAAGACAAAGAGATAGAACCATGACACTAAATACCGATGTACAAACTAGTAGTGGAAACGTATTTGCTGATTTAGGTTTTACCAATTCAGATGAAATGCTTGTAAAAGCAGAACTTGCACGAAAAATTAGTGCTACTATTGCTGCACGTAATATGACTCAAGCTGACGCTGCTAAATTACTAGGAATTGACCAACCTAAAATTTCTGCTTTGATGAAAGGTAAGCTAACAGGTTTTTCTCTTGAAAGAATGTTTAGATACCTTAATACTTTTGGAAATGATATAGAAATTACAGTTAAACCCAAATCTAGCAATGACGGACGAATAAGTGTTGTTTGTTGAAACGATTAAACATTTCATTTAGTATTAATTCGTATAAAATTACTTGTGCGGGTTTTGATTCAATCAGCGTTTCTCCTAGAACCTACCGTTAACAGAAAGCGATCGCTTGTCTCAAAGTGAGTTTTCGATCTACTGAGTCTGAAATACTTGTTTTGCAGTCAGATTTAACTCTGGGAATGTTGGTGAAATTAGGCGATCGCTATCTTGAAACTGACTTACTTGGTATTCCCCATCCACAAGCTGATAAATCGAGATAGTTGGTTGTTTGGGATTACCGATGAATTTACGACCACCTAGCGCAGCGTAATCTACAATCCAATATTCGGGTATTCCAATACCTTCATATTCACCAGCTTTCATGTAATAATCATCGCGCCAATTAGTGCTAACTACTTCTACAATTAATGGAATTGATTCAGCTTGAGAAACTGTGGATGATTTTTCCCACAGTGACTCGTTAGCTAAATTAGAGCGATCAACTATAAGAACATCTGGTAAATAACCTGATTCTGCATCAACAGCTTTAACTAGCGCTTGAGGTGGAATAAAGTAAGGTAGAATTAATCGCCGTAATTCAAAATTCAGTTCAGCAATTAAATAGGCTCTTATTAATTCATGTATTCCTGTTGGTTGTGGCATTTCAACAATTACCCCATTGCGTAATTCGTATCTTCCCTGGTCAGGATATGATTCGATAAATTCGTCAAAGGTTATTGTTTTCGTTAGCGCTTGAGTCATAAAAACCTTACGGGAGCCGCAAATCACACATATTATTGTAGAGACGTTCCGGCGGAACGTCTCTGGGTGCGGACATGATATTATTTGTGAATTGAGTATTCAGAGGGTGGTTCTTCCCTAGCAGGAGGCAAACTCATAACTTCTTCAATCGCAACCTTCTTGCGCTTAGGTTTTTTGCCTATACCATATTTTGCCGTATCTACAATCCATCTTTGGAAGGAGTCGATATAAGTAAATATCACCGGCACTACCACCAAAGTCAGTAAAGTTGAAGTTGTAAAACCGCCCAAAATTGCAACTCCCATCGGTTGACGAACTTCAGAACCAGCACCAATTCCTAGGGCAAGAGGAATGATACCGGCAATAGTTGCTAAAGAAGTCATCATAATTGGGCGTAGTCGTGATAATCCGGCTTCTAGCAGCGCCTCACGTTGTTTTTTGCCTTCTTGGAGGTTCATGATTGCATTGTCCACCAAGAGAATCGAGTTTTTGGTAACAACTCCCATCAATAAAACGATACCAATTAATGCGTAGATTCCCAAGGGTTTTTGAGCCACCATCAATGCTATGAGTGCCCCCCCTAAACAAAAGGGCAACGCCATCATAATCGCTATGGGATAGAGGAAGTTATTATACAGCAAAACTAGAATCGCATAGATACTCATTAATGCCAGTCCGAGTGCAGTACCAAAGCGACTGAAAATTTCTGCCATAATTTTCGCACTTCCAGAAGATTGCTGAGTGACTCCTGCTGGCAAGTTGGTGAATGCAGGTAACTTGTCAACTGCATTTACAGCTTCTCCTAAAGAGATACCTTGTAAGTTGGCTTGCACCGCAACTTGACGAGCGCGATCAAAGCGGCTGACGGTTGCAGGACCACTACCAAAGCGGATATCTGCCACAGCAATTAGGGGAACCAAGGTGTTATTTTGAGTCGGGACTTGCAGATTTTTGATTGTGTTGATGTCTGCTCGTGCTTTCGGGTCGATTTGGACACGAATTGGAATTTGGCGATCTGGAAGATTGTATTTCGCCAAATTTGCCTCGTTATCGCCTATAGTTGCTAGGGATGCAGTCCGGGCAATTGCCTGCACCGTTACACCCAAATCTGCGGCACGTTGCGGATCGGGAATTACCAAAATCTCTGGTTTGACCAAACTCGCAGTTGAAGACACTTCGACTAATCCGGGTACGGTTCGCATCTGCTTTTCTAATGCGTCAGCAGCTTTAAGCAAAGCGTCTGGATTCTCACTTCTGAGAACTATAGATAATTCCTTACCATCACCACCTGGTCCGTCATTTTGCACACTAATTCTCGCTCCCGCTATTTGCTGGAATAAAGGACGTATTTGCACCTCAAACTCTTTTTGAGTAACTTTTCGTTCTTCCCTAGGTTTGAGCTTGACGGTGAGGGTAGCTGAATTTATCTCTTCTGTAGCTAGAACACTTTCAACTGCTGGATTTTTGCGGATGAGGTTAGTTCCTTGTGTGGCTACTTTGTTGATATCTAGCAAGGTAGAACCGGGGGGTAATTCAATGGAAACAGTAGAAATACCCAAATCTCCGTCATCCACAAAACCTTTAGGGATACCGGGAATCAGCATCAAACTGGCAATGAAAAAAGCCAGAGCAATACCCAATGTGATCAATCGATGGCGTAATGCCCACTTTAACAGTGATTTATAAGGTTGAAAACGCCGGCGACGGGAGTTGGGGGAAGAAACGCTTTGGGCTTTTAACTGTGAGGGATAGGGGGGAACTGAAAAAGGAATTTCTTCTTCTTGCTTGTTTTTCCCACCTGGAAACCCAAAATGTATCCCCAAAAATCTAAATCCTTTTTTGCGCTTATGCTTTTTTGCACCTTCGCTCCCGTGTTCTTTATCCTTGAGCAAATACGCACCCATCATGGGTGTAACCATCCGTGCCACAAAAGTTGAGAAAATTGTGGAAACGGCAACGGTGACACCAAATGGTTGGAAAAACTGCCCAGGAATACCACCCATAAAAGCTACAGGTAAAAACACGGCAATAATAGTTGCCGAACTTGCAATCACCGCTAATCCCACTTCATCAGAAGAGTCAAAAGAAGCTTCCCAAGCTGTTTTACCCATTGCCATGTGCCGTTCCATGTTCTCAATTTCCACAACGGCATCATCGACCAAGTTACCCACCGCTAGCGCTAATCCCAACAAAGTCATATTGTTGAGGGTGTAACCTAACGCTTGCTGCACAAAAAAGGTCGGAATAATCGACAAAGGCAAAGCTACTGCTGTAATTAATGTAGCTCGCCAGTCCTTCAAAAATACGAGAATTACTATTACCGCTAGGACTGAGGCTTGAATTAATTCATCAATTGTACTTTGGTAGGAGTCGCGCACGGTGACGGCTCTGGTAAAAATTAATTCCACCTTTACATCTTTGGGAAGCGTTTTTTCCAGTTCTTTTAAAGCTGCTTTCACTCCTTCTTCTACCGTCACCGTCACGCTACCTGTACTCCGCAATACTTGGAAAGCTACCACAGGTTTGTTATTCAGCCGTGCAGCTTGACGGATGTCACCAAACTTATCTTCCACCGTCCCCAAACTAGATAAACGGACTGAACCACCATTAGGTAAGACAATTTCGTAATTTGTCAAGTCTTTGACGCTTTTGGCACTACCTAGGGTGCGGATACTTTGTTCGCTACCGCCAACTTCAGCACGTCCACCAGGTAAGTTAACGTTAAAAGTGCGTATTTGGTCGTTTACTTGGGTAGCGGTGATACCAAGAGATTGTAAACGATTTGGGTCAAGGTTAATCCGGATTTCTCGGTCAACTCCACCTATCCGCTTAACTTGTCCGACTCCCTTGACTGATAATAAAGCGCGGCTGATAGTTTGGTCTACGAGGTTACTTAATTCTTCTACAGAAAGCTTGCTGGATGTGACAGCGTAGGTGACGATGGGACCACCCGCAAAATCCACACGTTCCACTATCGGATCGTTGATATCTTGGGGTAAATCTTGGCGAATTTGGGAAATCGCATTGCGGACATCATTGGTAGCGCGATCGCTATTTGTACCCAAAATAAAAGTTATTATCGTCTTCGAGGAACCATCGGTAACGGTAGAACGCAATTCATCGATGTTTCCTAACCCAGCGACAGCATCTTCTATTTTTTTCGTTACTTGCGATTCAAGTTCCGCAGGACCCGCACCTGGTTGGGTAACGCTAACCGAAACTGTGGGAACGTCAATATTTGGGTTAGTGTCAATTCCCAAAGAAATAAAAGAGAACCAACCGATTATTGTCAATATCAAAAATATAACTATCGTTGGGACAGGTTTTTTGATTGCCCAAGCCGAGATATTGAAAGACATATAAATTTTGGTAAATGGTAAATGGTAAATGGTAATTGGGCAAAGTCGGGCAAAGTCGGGCATCGGTAATGATTTTTTTCCTAGTCCAAGCGTCCCTAGTCCCCAATATGCATTAACTACTGTCTGTTGACTACGCGCACTTTATCACCATCTTTGATGTATCCTGCGCCATCTACAACTAGGCGATCGCCTACTTTCACACCTTTTTTAATTTCCACCCTGCCACCAATGAGAATTTCTCCTACTTCTACTTTCACAGCACGTACTATGTCTTCACCCGATAGGATGAATACACTTGCACTACCATCAGGTTGGGGTAATACAGCTTTTTGTGGTGCTGCCATTCCTACCGCTGTAGTTACAGTAATCGACGCACGGGCAAAGGTTCCCGGCTTTAGCAAATTTGTCTGCGGTAAGTCAATTTTTACGGTTGCTTCGCGTCTTTGCTGATTAATTAGCGGTTGTATCTCTCTGACGCGTCCTTGCAAACGCACACGGTTATCTAAATCCGAGGTAATTTGCGCGGGTGCGTCAATTTTCACTTGTGGTAGTTGAATATCGGGAATCAGCGCTTGAAGTTCTAGCCTGCCGTCACTAATAATGGAAAATAGCTTTTGCGTACCACCAACTACAGTTCCTACCTGAGTTTGTGGGGGTACTCCCGTCATATCTCCAACTCTAACTAGTTTCTCAGCTATAAGTCCAGAAACTGGCGCACGTACCGCAGTTTGTCCCTGTTGAGTTCTGACTTGTTCGACTTTCGCATTACTACTTCTGACAGCAGCTTGGGCACTGTTGATATTAGCGCTCGCAATGTTGACATTTGCTTGGGCACTTTTGACACCAGCTTGGGCACTCAAGACATCCTGTTCGGCGCTTCTGACATTCGCTTCGGACAGACGCACGCCTTCTGTTGCTGTTGCTACAGTTGTTGTGCGGGTCAAGAGTTCTTGCTTGCTAATTGCCCCTGCATTTGCCAATTGTTGATAGCTTTGAAGATTTTGTCTGGCTTCATCTAACCTCGCTTTAGCTTGAGCGACATCTGCTTGTCTTTGCTGCACTACCGCTTGTCGGGAAGCCACATTTGCTTGACTGGTGGCTACAGCTGCCTGCTTGGAAGCTAAATCCGCCTGTTGAGATCCTACATCTGCCTGTTTTGATTCCACATCAGCTTTTGCTTGGCGAATTTGGTCTTGCAATACTGAATCATCTAGAATTGCCAAAACTTGACCTTGTTTTACTGAATCTCCTTCTTTGACAAGAACTTGTTTGATTTGCAAGCCATTTGTTAGCGGTAATACCGGAATCAAATCACGCGCTGTTACAGTACCTGTAGTATTTAGGGTACGGGCGACACGAGTAGTTTCAACCGGGGCAACGGTGACAGTCATTGAGGGGGCAACAGTTGCAGCAGGTTTAGTTGCTACGGGGTTTTGTTGACCGGCGGAACGATTAGCTAATAAACGCATTCCCCCGAAAGCGATCGCTACTCCCAAACCAACACCCAGTAATAGCGTTAATAGCCAAGGACGCGATCGCCTACCAACCCGTTCTTCCTCAAACTCACCATCCTCGACCTCAAAATCTTCTTCCACCCCAATATCTGAAAACTTTTCCTCCCTCACAGTCATCCCTCCACAAGTACCCAAATAACAATAGTGATATTCGCTTAAGAAAACTTTAAATTAATTATCGTATATTAACTATGACTCATCACCTGGGCTTATGGCTTAATGCGCTCCCAAAATTTACCCATGACAATAGTCATATTTTAGGGTATGGGGAATGGGTAATGGGAAATTACCAATGACCTCCTTTGACCAATGACCAATTACCCAATGCCCTAAATTTTGCGCTTCTAGGAGAGCATCGCCTATGCTGTGATAGATATACCTGACGGGCTGATAATACCCACTTGTTTTGGCGTCACAAAAAAGCTTAAGGACAAATCTGCGTCCTCAATCCCAGCAAATGCCTGCCCACTTATTTAATTTTGACAATAAATAAATAACAGTATGTTCAACGCGACTGAAATTTTAATTGATGCTTTTGTCAAACAAATTCGAGAAGGCTACCGTCGCACTTACGGCTGCTTAAAAACTGACTACCAAGACATCATAGCTTGGGCAGGCAATATGGCTTTAGAAAACATTGCCAATAGCGACGCCCTATATCACAATGTTGAACATTCTATCTTAGTTACCCTTGTGGGACAAGAAATTCTCCGGGGCAAACATATCCGTGAGGGTGGGGTTTCGAGTGAAGACTGGTTGCATTGTGCCATCTCCTTAGTGTGCCACGATATCGGCTATGTCAAAGGAGTTTGCCGAGAAGACCGAGAAACAGAAAACTTGTATGCTACAGGTAAAAATGGGCAAATGATTACTCTTCATCCTGGTGCTTCTGATGCCAGTCTCACACCGTATCATGTTGATCGGGCAAAATTATTCATTGATGAGCGTTTTGGCGGTCACACGTTGATAGATTCTGAGGTAATTAAGAGTAACATTGAATTGACTCGGTTTCCAGTGCCTGCGGCAGACGATCATCAAGGTACAAGTAGCTTTGCAGGCTTAGTGCGTGCTGCCGATTTGATTGGACAATTAAGCGATCCGCGTTACTTGCGAAAAATTACTTCTTTATTCTACGAGTTTGAAGAAACGGGAATGAATAAAGTTTTGGGTTATAAAACTCCTGCCGATTTGCGAAAAAACTACGCCAAGTTTTACTGGAATGGCGTATATCCCTACATTAAAGAAGGGCTACGTTATTTGTCTTTGACGCAGCAGGGAAAACAAATTGTTGCTAACCTTTATTCAAATGTATTTGTTGTCGAACACGAAAAACAACAAGAAGAACAGCGATATTTAGAAGAGTTAGGAGTAGAGACAAGGGTTATCGCGTCTCTACAAGAAACGTGATAACCCTTGTCTGTACAAGACCACGGGAGTTAAGAGTTAAGAATTATGAAACATGAATTACGGATGAGTAAAAAAGTTTCATAATTCATATCTTGCAACTAACCATTAACAACTAACAACTAACAACTAACCACTAAGAACTAACAACCAACAACTAACAACTAACAACTATTATGAATTGGTGGCAAAGACTTAAGAAAAATCCGTTGGCGCGATTTGGCGCAATTTTGCTGTTAGTATTCTATGTGGCAGTAATTGCAGCTGATTTCATCGCTCCTTACGATCCATATATCACACAAGCAAATGGTTCGCTGTTACCACCTACTCAGGTTTACTGGTTTTCTAAATCGGGACAGTTTATCGGTCCTCATGTTTATCCGACGACGCAAGGAGACACAAATTTAGAAACTGGTAAGCGAGAACTGATTGTAGACCGCAATAAACCTTCACCTTTACGTTTATTCGTCCAAGGTTCCGAGTATCATTTGTTTCAGCTTAGTTTTCCCGTACCGCCAAAATGGGACGAAGTGACAATAATCCCTGGTATTCCACTCAATTGGCATTTATTCGGCACAACGGATAATGTCAAATTTAATTTTTTGGGTACTGATGACCAAGGTCGCGACCAATTCACCCGCTTGTTGTATGGTGGTCGCATTAGTTTATTTATTGGAATTATTGGGGTACTTATTACCTTTCCCCTTGGTTTGTTGTTTGGCGGAATTTCTGGTTATTTCGGCGGTTGGACTGATAGCATAATCATGCGTTTAGCTGAAGTGCTGATGACGTTTCCTAGTATTTATCTTTTGGTGAGTCTAGGGGCAGTATTACCGGCTGGTTTAAGTAGCACTCAGAACTTTTTGCTAATTGTTTTGATTACTTCGGTTATTAGTTGGGCTGGGTTAGCGCGGGTAATTCGCGGACAAGTACTCTCAATTAAAGAGCGAGAGTTTGTCCAAGCTGCACGGGCAATGGGTGGTAAACCAATTTATATTATTCTCCGTCACGTTTTGCCACAAACTGCTACTTATGTAATTATCGCTGCTACTCTTTCAGTTCCCAGCTTTATTGGGGCAGAAGCGGTACTTAGTCTGATTGGTTTGGGTATTAAGCCACCAGATCCGTCATGGGGTAATATGCTTTCTTTGGCAAGCAATGCTTCGATTTTGGTGCTGCAACCTTGGCTAATTTGGCCCCCTGCTATACTGATTATTCTGACAGTGCTGGCTTTCAATTTGTTGGGTGATGGATTGAGGGATGCGCTTGACCCGCGTAGTTTGCGAAGGTAAGTTTTTTGTTGTAATTAAAGTTAGGCGATCGCACTTCATTATCCCATAATTTATTACATGAGGATAAGAGCGATCGCTTTTTCATTAAGTGGTTCACCAAAGCTTTGATCGGCAACGATTTCCGCTTCAAGTCCATTAAAAGAATCACCGATGCAGTACAAATCGGGAATATCACCTGACACCTCATTTATCTGCGTGCCTCTGCGCTTACTCCGCGTTCCTCTGCGTTTAAAAACAATACGATTTTAGGCAAAGCTGTACTTAATAGCTAGTTTATAGGGTGGGACTATGCCCACCCTATAAACTTAAGATTCCATTACTTCTGCTGTCTTCTTTCTATCCAACTTGAGAATTAACACTCCCAAAGGTGGCAAACACAAATCCAGCGAATAAGGATGATTGTGCAACGACCAATTATCAGTCCACTTACCACCTAAATTGCCCATATTGCTGCCGCCATATTGACGCGCATCACTATTAAACAACTCATTATAAAATCCCGGTTCCGGTACACCGATCCGGTAGTGAGAATGTGGTTGTGGTGTGAAATTGCAAACCGCAATAATGAAATCATCAGTATCCTTATCGCGACGGATAAAGAAAACCACGCTATGACGGTTGTCGCTACAATCAATCCACTCAAACCCAGCTTGAGCAAAATCTTGGCTATATAAAGCTGGTTCGGAGCGATAAAGATGATTCAAATCGCTGAAAAACTGTTTTAACTGTAGGTGCGGCTCATGCTCAAATAAATGCCATTCTAAATCACTCCAAACATTCCACTCACTCCACTGCCCAAACTCCATGCTCATAAACATGGTTTTCTTGCCTGGGTGAGCAAACATATAGGTAAATAAACAACGCACGTTAGCTAGCTTCTGCCATCTATCTCCGGGCATCTTGCCGATGATATTGCTCTTACCATGCACCACTTCATCATGTGACAGTGCCAACATGAAGTTTTCGCTGTGGTGATACCACATACTAAAAGTGATATTGTTCTGATGAAACTGACGGAACCAAGGGTCCATGCTGAAGTAATCCAGCATATCGTGCATCCAGCCCATATTCCACTTTAAGTTAAAGCCCAGTCCACCTGTATAAGTGGGCCAAGATACCATCGGCCAAGAGGTAGATTCTTCGGCAATTGAGAGAATGCCAGGAAAATAACTGAAAATAGTGTGATTTGTCTGACGCAGAAAATCTGCGGCTTCTATGTTTTCTCTACCACCGTATTGGTTAGTTACCCATTCGCCTTCTTCGCGGCAATAATCAAGATAAAGCATTGAGGCGACAGCATCAACGCGAATTCCGTCAATGTGGTATTTGTCAAACCAGAACAGGGCATTTGCTACTAAGAAATTCCGGACTTCGTTGCGGCTGTAGTTGAACACAAGAGTACCCCATTCTTTATGTTCGCCTTTGCGGGGGTCGGCATGTTCGTAAAGGTGAGAGCCATCAAAGAAGGCTAAACCATGTCCATCTTTGGGGAAGTGTCCGGGAACCCAATCGACAATCACGCCAATACCGTTTTCATGGCATTGGTCAACAAAATACATGAAATCTTCGGGGCTACCAAAACGCGAGGTGGGGGCAAAGTATCCGGTTACTTGATAGCCCCAAGAGCCATCAAAAGGATGCTCGGCAATTGGTAGCATTTCAATGTGGGTGTATCCCAAGTCTTTGACGTAGGGAATCAGTCGTTCTGCTAATTCCCGGTAGGTGAGGAAGCGTGCCCCTGGATTCAGTTCAGATACACAAACTACGGGCTGAATTTCACCATTGGGTAACTTGGCGGGTTCCGCGCTAGAAGCGTGTAACCAAGAGCCTAAATGCACTTCGTAAACAGAAATCGGCTGGCTGAGGGGGTCGCTATGGCGACGTTTTTCCATCCAGTCTTCGTCACGCCAACTATAGGTATTTAAGTCGGTGACAATCGATGCGGTTTTGGGACGGACTTCTTGCTGGAAGCCGTAGGGGTCAGATTTTTCGTAAATATGTCCTTCAAAATTTTTGATTTCATATTTGTAATGCTCTCCTACTCCCACTCCGGGAATAAATAATTCCCAAATGCCGGTGGAACCTTTCCGCATTTGGTTCTTGCGTCCGTCCCAGTTGTTGAAATCTCCCAGTACAGAGGCGTTACGGGCGTTGGGTGCCCAAACTGCAAAATAAACGCCTTTCACGCCGTCTATTTCGCTGTGGTGCGCTCCCATTTTTTCGTAAATGCGGTGATGGTTGCCTTCGCTAAAGAGGTGCAAATCGAATTCTGTCAAGCCCCCAGAACGAAAGGCGTAAGGATCGTAGGTGACGCGCTCGTGTTCTCCTTCTTTAATGCGTAACTGGTAGTTTGCTAGTTCTGGGATTTCAATCGTGCATTCAAAGAAGTGGGGATCGTGTACTGCTTCCATTGGATATTCCTTACGTTCTTCAGGAAGGACTACCCAAGCTGCACTCGCATTTGGTAGGTAGGCTCGCACAGCCCAGACGTTTTTACCATTCTGTTCGATGAGATGAGAACCAAGTACTTCAAAGGGATCGTGATGTTGGTTCCAAACGATGCGGTTAACCTGTTCTGGAGCGATCGTGGTCATGGACATGAAGCTACCTACGTGAAATATGGTGATTGGTACGAGTTTTTTAATATCTATATATATTCTTTACATTTATTGGCAGATTTTGTCGTCACTTTTTTAGTAGTTAAGAGTTAATTCTGAGTCTGCTCTCAAAAGACAGGACGAACAGAAAGATAAACACAGAAGCAGATCCGCTCCTAATTTTCTGGTGGGTGATGGAGATGAAAAAAAATTTGGCGTTACAAGTTTAAAAAGGGAAAAACCTGAAGTAATGCTTTACGGATACGAAGCAAGAAAACTTGTTGGCGGATTTTGGGTGTGAGTTTTGGTGGTGGAGCAGTTTGTAGTTGAGTAAGTAGTTCTGCGTATTCACCCCCGGTTAGGGGTTTGCCATCAACAGGCGATCGCGCTTCTATAATTATCTCCGTTCGCAATATCTCTTCGGGTGTATCCTCTGGTGGCGGTAATGCTATCAGTAATGTTCGCCCGCTAATTAACCACACTAAAATACTAGTGCTGATGCTGACCACAAAAAATATTATCGCTTTTCTCGCTTTCACTCTCCACATCTGGGCACTTAATATTTAATCTACAAACTGCTTTTCCGTACTTATACTTCCATATTCCTAATCTTCTCACGTTTTCCTTAGGACTTATATTCAGTAAACTTTATTACCTTATTCTTTATAGTCTAACTATATTTACGCAAATTACAAAATTATTGCTCAATTCTATCTATAAACAAATAAAAATAAAAATCTGGCAACGTCAAGCATCATTACCCGGTCATCTTTCCATCTCATACCAATTATTTGTAACCATGTTCGCTTTGAATTACTACGTTGTAAATCTGTGCATACGTTACATCTAACGTCTCTACGGATATCGATAATTGGTATCGGGAATAGATTACAGGAAATACTCAAGAGCAATTGCCAGTGAGCGTGATTATTTTTTTGTCACTTTCAAGCATTCAATTATTTAGCAGATGCAACCAGTGAGATTGTAAAGGATTTTACCCGTAAATAAGTCTATTTGCTGGACTCAACTTCTTTTTTCAGCTTACACTTCATGTGGTAACACAACTTTATTGATTACAACAAAACACGGGCGGACACTTAGTGGCGGCGAAGACCGTGTTTACTAGTGTCCCCCTCTTGTTGCTGTACTTCCTAATATTTTAGTGCGCTACGAAGGGCGCTCCAAGCTTTTAATCCACCAGAAAATTGATAGCACGCTTGAACTAACTCAACTAAGTGTGATGTAGTGACCAGGGCTGCCAATCAGCTGCTTTGTGAGAAGAGTGCGAGTGAGACTATTATCTAAGGACTCTTAGTAGCTTTAGGACTAGCAGAAGGACTCATCATAGCACCACCAGGGCTAGTAGGAGTAGAAGGACTCATCATAGCACCACCAGGGCTAGAGCCAGTATCAGCAGGCTCACCGGCTGCGGGGGAAGTAGTTGCGGCTGGTTCGCTTGTTGTACCGCCACCACCGCCACTGTCGCAAGCTCCGAGAAGAGCAGCCAGACTTAACATTGCAGCAAAACCAAAGATTTTTATTTTCATAACTCCTCTTTCACCAATTATGGCAAGAACTATTTTTCGCCTGTTCAATACCATACCGTATTTGTTGCTTTTTTTTTAATGCTTCCTATTACAGATTTCCGCCAGATATTGAGTTCTTTTTTCGTTCGCCGGAAATATTTTAGAGCTATATGATTAGTTTCTCTTAACTCAAGAACAAGATAAATTAATCACTCTGGGCTAGAGAAAGCAAGTTTGGTAGCAAACCGCGCTATCATACCAAAAATTGTCATGTTGCGTGCATGTTGCCACCGGATGTGAACTTTGTGTAAAACAAAGGGGTTAGGGGCACCGAGAAAGGGTGTAAGAGTGTAAGGGTATAGGAGGAAATTGTCTTTCTGTAATGAGTAACGCTATTGCAGCCCGCCTGTCGCAACCAATACAGACTGTTGAGAGGTTTCGCACTTTTTGGAAATGCAAAAATTGGTGCAGCTACCTGTCAGAACACTCTTATATTGTGTAGGATGTCAAGTGTGTTGATTGCTCTACCATGTAATTTCAACTTTAACAATCAAGAGACAGGCAACCGAAAATATAGTATTTACAAACCCACAAAAGTTATGGCTGTTGGTCGCAAATCAGCTGTTGCTGCAAGGGGTAATTGGTTCCGGCGTATTACCCAGCCCTCAGGGAAATCGCCTTCTGCGCTTACTGAACAAGCGTCGCGCAGTGCTTCCACACCAACACCCTCTAGAAGACAACGGCGTTCAAACACAAATAAAACGGTTACGCCGACACCTGCTCAATTGGGCAAACAACTACCAAAGCAAAATCCCTCCTCGACGACACCCAAAAATTCAAGGGTGAATCAAGAGCGGGTTCCGGTAATGCCTAATTCTGAGTCAGCACCTTTATGGTTACTGCGCTTGCACACCATACATCGTAATTCGTCAATTGTGGCGTTTTTGTTAGTGGCAGCAACGCTAGTAGTGTATGGTTGGACAGTTTATTCTCAAGAACTATGGAGTCAGGCATACCACAAGCTGCAAAACTTGCAACGCCAAGATCGACAGTTGACAACAACCAACGAGGTGCTGCAAAACAAAATGGCTGTGGAAGGCGAAAAACCATCAGCCGGACTGGTTGCGCCAACTCCCGCAGGGATGATTTTCATCAATCCGGCATCTCATAGTTCTAACTCTATGCCTTCTGGTGGGTCGGCTTTATCAACGACAACAACGCCAAATTCTCAAACACAGCAGCAAAGCGGCTCTGGGCTGGGATATTAAAGTCAGTCAGTGGGAGCGTGGGAGCGTGGGAGCGTGGGAGCGTGGTTAACTGTTAATCAACTAACAACTAACAAACAACAACTAACTCTCCATGCAAAGGACAAGTTGAATGGGAAAGTCACCAAGCAGAATAAAATTTCTAAATTTGTCGAAAACTAAATTCAAAAAGCAGCAGAAGGCTTCCGAGCGAGCTTTAGAAGAAATTGCTAGCACCAAAGACCAGTCAGCCAACACAAAGTCGCGTTTGTTCGTGGTATGGGGCGTATTAATTGCTGCTGGACTGGGGTTAACTGTGAACTTGTATCAGCTGCAAATTGTCAATGGACCAAAGTTAACGCAGAAGGCGCGAAACCAGCAAATGGTGAATTTGCGACCTTTTATGCCCCGTCGTCCAGTGATAGATCGCACTAACAATGTTTTAGCGATCGACCGTCCTGTTTATACTGTGTATGCTCATCCCAAGCTATTTGGCAAGTCTCAAGAAGATGTAGCAAAGCAACTTGCGCCAATACTAGATAAAGAGGCTGGTGATTTAGAAAAAATTTTTCAAAGTAAAAAAAGCGGTATTGTACTTTCCTCTGCTCTGCCGGAAGAACTTGCCGATCGCATTTCTTCTTTACATTTAGATGGCTTGGAGTTAATTCAAAAATACTCCCGATTATACCCGCAGCAAGATTTGGTTGCTGATGTGGTGGGCTATGTTAATGTTGACCGTCGCGGTCAGGCAGGTGTGGAATATAGTCAAGAAAAGTTGTTAGAACGTTCTGGACAAACGGTGCGAATGAGTCGGGCAGGTAATGGTGCCCTAATGCCAGATCATGCTCCGGAAGGCTTTTTGCATTTTGATGACCTACGTCTACAATTAACTATTGATAGTCGCTTACAACGCTCGGCTCGTTTAGCTCTCAAACAACAGATGAAAAAGTTTGGGGCAAAACGCGGAGCCGTAATTGTTATGGATGCGTGGGATGGTTCGCTCTTGGCTTTAGTTTCTCAACCTACTTATAATCCAAACGAATATTCAAAAGCTGATATTGCATTGTTCAAAAATTGGACAGTGGCGGATCTTTATGAACCGGGATCGACTTTCAAGCCTTTAAATGTGGCGATCGCTCTCGAAAATGGTGTCATTAAACCAGATGATACGTTTAATGACCCAGGTTCTATTCAAGTCGCTGACCGAATTATCAGAAATGCTGAAAACAAACGTTACGGGCGAATAAACATCGCTCAGGTTCTGCAACACTCTAGCAACATTGGCATGGTGCAAATCATTCAGCGATTGCAGCCTTCAGTCTACTACAACTGGCTAGAACGCTTAGGTTTAGGACAAGGTATTCAAACAGATTTGCCTTTTGAAGTAGTTAGTCAGTTAAAAAGCCAAGAAGAATTTTCCGCCTCGCCAATTGAAGCAGCAACTACATCCTTTGGTCAAGGTTTTTCTTTGACAGCTTTACAACTAGTACAAATGCACGGAGCTTTAGCAAATGGTGGCAAACTGGTTACGCCTCATATAGTCCGTGGGCTGATTGATACCAAAGGACATATGCATTATTCACCTAATTTACCAGCACCACGGCAAATTTTTTCCACCGCCACAACCCAAAAAGTTGTCGAAATGATGGAAACTGTAGTTTCTCAAGGAACTGGCAAAGCATCACAAATTCCCGGATATCGCATCGCTGGTAAAACTGGCACCGCTCAAGTAGCCAGTCGCGCCGGTGGCTACCTCAGCAATGCGAAAATCACCAGTTTTGTCGGTATCTTGCCGGTACAATCTCCTCGTTATGTAGTTTTGGCATTGGTGGATGAGCCAAAAGGAGAAAATGCCTTTGGTTCCACCGTTGCCGCACCAATTGCTAAAGCGGTAATGGAAGCGCTGATTCCAATTGAACAAATTCCGCCAAGTACGCCAGTTAATTCGGCACCTGCTAGTCCGTAGTGGGGAGGGAGAGATGGGGGTTTCACAAACGATAGACAAAAATGGACAGCTTGCGAGTGAAATATTCATGCAGCATCTCAGACACTTCTTCGTGGAAGGCTGTCCATTTTTGTCCAGGTTCAGTCCAAGGGGACGTTTGGGACGTTTGAGGAATTACCCGATGTCCGATGCCAGGGTGCCCAATGCCCGATTACCAATCTATTCACACAACCTAAAGCGATGCGACTAGCGATACCCGTAAAAGACAAAATCTGGAATCATCTTAGTCTTTTTGACTAAGTAAAAATACTACTGCCGCCACAATATTAAATTTTTAGTGCGGATGAGCGAATTGCGCCCAAATCTGGTAACATCTAATCACCACTGTGGGACGCCAAAGTCTACCCTTGAATTAAAGCCAAGTTGATAGACAGACAGCTAACCCTTATAGTCACCCTAGCCGTGGGTAGCCATCACCAAAATTGAATCAACACTTCTAGAAACTATCTCACACATCTGAAGAATCCAGAAGTTGTTCTAGCTTCAATTTGGGCAACCTAAGTGCCTTAGTCAGCACTTATGCCATTTCACTTTTAATTGTTTTTTAAGATTCGCTCCTCGACATCTGACATAAATCAATTAATCGCCTCAACTGCTCAATTAGGAGATAAAAATGAAAAAGCTAATTCCATTTCTAGTCAGCGGCATTTTGCTAGTCGGTACTATTGGCTGTCAACAAGCTACTAAAACCGGTTCAGAGACTGAAACTGGCGCACCAGCAAAAGAGGCTTCTCAGACGACTGGTGGCGACG
>CASBQC010000004.1 GCA_949127805.1 Nostocales cyanobacterium PMM_0081 | reverse complement strand
CTCCCCCACTCCCCCACTCCCTTTATTTGCAGCTTTCTCGCCACCCTAACTATCGTCATGACAGATTTTATACGTAAGCGCGTTGTTGTAACTGGTGTCGGCGCGCTTACACCGATTGGTAAAACACCAGCCGAATATTGGTCGGGATTGATTAGCGGACGCAATGGCATCGACTACATCAGTTTATTTGATGCCACAAGCCATGATTGCCGCATTGCTGGTGAAGTGAAAGACTTCGATCCACATGAATACATGGAGCGCAAAGAAGCCAAGCGCATGGATCGGTTTTCCCAATTCGGAGTTGCGGCTGCAAAACAGGCTCTAGCAGACGCTGGATTAGTCATCAATGACCTAAACGCCGAACAAGTGGGTGTAATCATCGGTTCGGGCGTTGGTGGCATTAAAGTTATGGAAGACCAGCAAACGATCTACCTCAACCGGGGTCCAGATCGCTGTAGTCCTTTCATGATTCCGATGATGATCGCTAATATGGCAGCGGGGTTGACAGCGATTCACACTGGTGCTAAAGGTCCAAATTCCTGCTCCGTGACTGCTTGTGCCGCCGGCTCAAATGCCATCGGAGATGCTTTTCGCCTGATTCAAAATGGATATGCCCAAGCGATGATTTGCGGTGGATGCGAAGCGACAGTTACACCCTTGTCTATAGCTGGATTTGCCGCATGTAAAGCCCTTTCGTGTCGGAATGATGACCCGGCACACGCAAGCCGTCCATTTGACCGCGATCGCAACGGATTTGTCATGGGTGAAGGTGCGGGAATTCTAATTCTAGAAGAGCTGCAACACGCCTTAAGTCGCAAAGCCCGTATTTATGCGGAAATTGTCGGCTACGGCATGACTTGTGATGCATACCATATCACCTCCCCCGTACCCGGTGGGGAAGGAGCCGCCAGAGCCATGCAACTAGCATTAAAAGACGGCGGAATAACTCCAGATATGGTAAGCTACATCAACGCTCACGGCACCAGCACCCAGGCGAACGATTCCACAGAAACCGCCGCGATGAAAAAAGCTTTGGGGGAACACGCTTATAAAATAGCAATCAGTTCCACCAAATCCATGACCGGTCATTTGTTGGGTGGTTCTGGAGGCATTGAAGCCGTGGCAACAGTATTAGCGATCGCTAACGATAAAATTCCCCCGACAATTAATCTAGAAAACCCAGATCCAGAGTGTGACCTGGATTATGTCCCCAACACAAGCCGCAATTTGAATGTCGAGGTGGCACTTTCCAATTCTTTTGGGTTTGGCGGACACAATGTCACGCTAGCCTTTAAGAAGTACCGCTAAGATCCAAAATCTGCCGCTGGTCGGATCTCTTGAAAAATAAAGCAAAATGTATCAAAAATGTCATCTAAAGGATGAAGTGTGAAGTATGAAGGATGAAGTACCAAGAGCGATAAATCGTCGTGCAAGAAAAAAGGACGCCTCGTTTCTCGCTCGAAGCGGTCTCGAAACGTTTTTTTATACATTAACCACGAATAAATTCGGGGGCATGTAACCGTTTTTTCACTATTTTTCATCCTTCATCCTTCATCCTTCATCCTTTTTTGGTCATTTTGCTTCGATTTAAGAGTTCAGCATGACCAGATTATCTGCTTGATTGATCGCTCTAATTCAAGAGATCCCGCTTGTCTGTGGTCAGCAGGCAATGGGATGATGAGGATATTGCTTGGGGTAATCATCCAAAACAACCCCAGCAATGATTAGCTTAAAGAGTGCTAAACCGTCGTTAAATATAAGAGATTATGGCTGTTGCAACCCAATCCCTCGAAGAACTTTGTATTAACTCGATTCGCTTTTTGGCTATCGATGCCGTAGAAAAAGCCAAATCGGGACACCCAGGACTACCAATGGGTGCGGCACCAATGGCGTTTGTGCTGTGGGACCGCTTCATGCGGTACAATCCCAAAAATCCGAAATGGTTTAACCGCGATCGCTTTGTATTGTCTGCCGGTCACGGATCGATGTTGCTCTATGCCCTGCTACACCTGACAGGCTTCGACAGCGTAAGTATTGAAGACATCAAGCTGTTCCGTCAGTGGGAATCCAAAACCCCCGGACACCCAGAAAACTTCATGACCGAAGGTGTAGAAGTTACTACCGGACCATTGGGACAAGGAATTGCCAATGCTGTCGGTTTAGCGATGGCAGAAGCTCACCTAGCCGCTAAATTCAACAAACCCGATGCCAAGATTGTTGACCACTACACCTACGTAATTTTAGGTGATGGTTGCAACATGGAAGGCATTTCCGGTGAAGCTTGTTCTTTCGCAGGACACTTGGGATTAGGCAAACTCATCGCTCTGTACGACGACAACCACATCTCCATCGATGGTTCTACAGATGTAGCATTCACCGAAGATGTTTCCAAGCGCTTTGAAGCATACGGCTGGCACGTTTTGCATGTCGAAGATGGTAATACCGATTTAGCGGCAATTGAAAAGGCGATCGCCGAAGCTAAATCTGTCACCGACAAACCGACCATGATTAAGGTGACAACCACCATCGGTTACGGTTCCCCCAACAAACAAAATACCGCAGGCATTCACGGTGCAGCGTTGGGTGGCGATGAAGTAACTTTAACCCGAAATAACTTAGGATGGACATACGAGCCTTTCGTAGTCCCAGAAGATGCCCAAAATCACATGGGTAAAGCCGTTGAGCGCGGTGCTGACTACGAAACTGAATGGAATAAGACTTTTGCCGACTACAAAGCCAAATATGCTGAAGAAGCGGCTGTATTTGAACGTTTGATTAGCGGCAAACTTCCCGACGGTTGGGACAACGTACTACCTACCTACACTGCCGAAGATAAAGGACTACCTACCCGCAAACACTCAGAAAACTGCCTCAACAAACTAGCAAAAGTTTTACCTGAGTTAATTGGTGGTTCCGCTGACTTAACCCACTCCAACCTGACTGAAATCAAAGGCAGTGGCGATTTCCAAAAAGGACAATACCAAAACCCTAACATCCACTTTGGTGTCCGGGAACACGCTATGGGTGCAATTTGTAACGGTATAGCGCTGCATCAATCGGGATTCATTCCCTACGGCGCCACCTTCCTGATTTTCACAGATTACATGCGTGCTGCCATCCGCTTATCTGCCCTGTCGAGAGCGGGTTCGATTTGGGTGATGACTCACGACTCCATTGGACAAGGTGAAGATGGTCCTACACACCAACCGATTGAAACTCTAGCTTCTTTGAGAGCGATTCCTAACTTAACAGTGATTCGTCCCGCAGACGGAAACGAATGTTCTGGAGCTTACAAAGTAGCGATCGAGAAGTCGAAGGAAAACGCTCCCACCCTGTTAGCTTTCACCCGTCAAAATGTCCCCAACTTAACAGGTACATCGATTGAGGGCGTAACTAAGGGTGCATACACCGTGGTAGATTCTCAGGGTACACCGGAGTTAATCCTGATTGGTACTGGTTCAGAATTGAGCCTCTGTGTCACCGCAGCTGAGAAACTCACCAGCGAAGGCAAGAAGGTCCGTGTTGTCTCGATGCCTTGTTGGGAACTGTTTGAAGCACAGGATGCGGCTTATAGAGAGTCTATTTTACCGTCATCTGTCACCAAGCGCGTGTCTGTAGAAGCTGCCGCTAGTTTCGGCTGGCACAAGTATGTCGGCATGGAAGGCGATTGTGTTAGCATTGATACCTTTGGTGCTTCTGCTCCTGGTGGGGTTTGTATGGAGAAGTTTGGCTTTAGTGTTGAGAATGTGTTAGCAACAGCTAAGAAAGTTTTGGGTTAATTAGCAATAGATTAATCTCGTTTTTTTGAAGGGGTGGGTATTTTGCCTGCCTCTTTTTTTAACGCAAAGGAGCGCTGAGGTTTACGCAAAGGGACGCTGAGGGAGATTGATTATAATTGTATAGCTCGTAGTAAGCGATTTATCGCTTATCTTATCCACTAAACTACCCACTACGAGTAGAGACGTAAGCAATTCCCAAGGCAGATGTGCCAGTCCCAAAGCTATACGTTCCGTTTCTGGGTTTAAACCCCGCGCTTCGCTGGTTTGGATCAAATCTAGATAAATCGTTTGTTCATCCGTTTCTTCATAGCGACTTTCTCAGCCATCCTTCCTTGCTATCAAGCCAGTAGTAAAGCTTTTCTCCAAGTTCGGTAAGATAGGATAGGCGATCGCTCTCCTGAGAATAGTAATTTTCCTCACACTGGTCAATTAATGCTAATAACTCTACTTGATCCAAACGACGTGACCAATAATCACAGCGCAATTCAAAAGTTTGCTGTTGACTAAGGGCAATCATTGAAGGTTATAGGCATAACTTAAACCAGTAGATTCCACAATCACCTCAAGAGCGCGATCGCACAATTCCCGAATTTATATTGACCATTGACCCTTGACCTTTGACTCTTGACTCTTGACCCTTAAAAAATGCCTAAAAAACCAAAATTTCCTTACTTAGTCGGTTCTAAATGGACAGCGCAGCAAAAAATAGATGGTTGGCGACATTTTCAAGTAGTCAACCGCAAAAATCAAGCTAAGTGGGTTTATGCTGAGATGGTTGCTGCTTGTGACCCTAACGTTCGCTTTTGGCTGAATGCCAAATTATTGCAAGATAATTCTCAGTGGCAAGCCGGCTGGCAAACATTGCAAGAAATCAGGGCAGTACAAGAGGATGTACAGCAGATTGCGTTTTTATAGAATACACGTAGAGACGTAAGGCGCGGAACGTCTCTACAAAGTTTTGGGTTTTATCCATGTACCTCCGAAACCTGAAATATGCTGTATCTTAACTTTTAGTCCACGCAGGTGGACTTTGTTTGTAGAGCCAGCGGCTTCTAGCCTGCGGGCAGTTGGTGCGATATTTTTAATAAAATTTAACCAATATTCGGTAAATTAATAATTTTTTACAAATAACTAGAAATCAGTCAAAAATAGCGATCGCCCAATCTTGCTTTACCACCCAATTACCCAATTATTATCATTGACAAAAGCAACTTTATTTGCATTGTTGGCATCAAAAGCTGGATTTCCAAGGCTGAAAACTGAGTTTATCCTAACCAATCTGACTTACACAGCCTTTACTGTCAGTACTTCAGCCTATCTTATCAAGCGCTGATAGCTGAAATTGCCATGAACAATGAGTTACTTCTATGAAAACCGTTGAAATAGGCAATTATTTT
>CASBQC010000003.1 GCA_949127805.1 Nostocales cyanobacterium PMM_0081 | reverse complement strand
TTTCAAGGGTTCGCTTTCGTTGCGATCGCGTCTTGAAACAATTCTCGTGTAACTACTTATAATTATCCGAAACACAGATAGCTTCTGGGTGATTATTCAGTATGTATACTCAGTATTAAACAACAATTTATAACCGCACAAGGCGCTTTACAAAAGCCTTTGGTAGATGTTGTAATTGTAAGAAATGAAGGAAAATCTATTTTTGTAAGTAATCTAAAAAACAAAAAGAATTGTAATTTTTAATGCTGTTGGCGTAAGAGATGCGGAATCTATCTATTACACCGTACCATGAAGTATATTGAGATATTAATCACCAATCAAGAAAAATATGGTTGAGGGCTGCTTTGTATCAAATCTTTTTGGTATGAGAAAACAAATATTATGACAGTTTAAGAATTGGATGATATTATTGAATACTAAATAGCTTATAATTTAAAAGTAGCTAAATATAACAGCAAGACTCTCAAGTTTGAGAGTTGAGCAACAAGTGATGTGAAAACCTGCAATCTTCTATGAATTCAAATAGCCAGTCTGCCAATCCCCCCGATACATATTCCCATCGTTTGGCAGACATTGTGGGAACAGCGATCGCTCTATTAACTCTAACGTTACCAATCTTAGTCATCGCTAATTATTCTTCAACCAGCGTTGGGAATAATCAGCAACCCATTACGTACAACCTAAAAACTAGTGAAGATTAAACAAAAATTAACATTTTTGATTACCCAAACAAAAAAGCTTTGACAGCAGAAAGCAAATGAAGCGCGAAGGTTAGCGTCAGTATTACTATTTAAGAAATACCGAAGTTATCAGCAGCGACTTAGTAAAAAGTCCGATTATAGGTTTTGAGCGATCGCAACGAAAGCGAACCCTTGAAACTTGTTTGAGGAAGTGAGAATTGAAGAGTAATTGTGCGTTTTCTGATAAAATCGCACAATAATCTCTCTGATAAAGCTTTCTCGATAGCTTTATCAGAATGTAGGCTGAAAACCCTTTAGCTTTAACGCATACTTGCTTTATTTTCACTGGCTCAATTCTCGATTGTCAAAGCATAAGAGCGATCCCTAAAAAGAAATTCCCAGCCGTGTGATTATATCGTGGGTACTGCTATTTATTTCTTCTAGATTCGGAGTTGCTTTGTCTCTATGAGGGATTCGGGGAGACGCGTTCGCGTTGGCAATATACTAACCCACCAGAAAAACATTTAAACTAAGTATTTTGGTATATGTCCATATTAGCCTAAAATTCTACACGGGGAGCCTATTGTGCGCCCAGAATTCACTGTTAGCTGAGGATTTTTACTGTGGACTTATCCCGTATTCCTGCCCAACCTAAGCCGGGTCTAATCAACGTTCTGATTGAAATTCCTGGGGGGAGTAAAAATAAATACGAATATGACAAAGACTTACAAGCTTTCGCCCTAGACCGGGTACTCTATTCCTCGGTACAATATCCCTATGACTATGGCTTTGTACCCAACACGCTGGCTGATGATGGCGATCCCCTGGATGGTATGGTCATAATTGACGAGCCAACCTTTCCAGGGTGTATCATTGCAGCAAGACCAATTGGGATGTTAGAGATGATTGACGGTGGCGATCGCGATGAAAAAATTCTTTGTGTACCCGACAAAGATCCACGCTACAAAGACGTCAGATCCATACACGACCTACCATCACACCGATTGGATGAAATTGCCGAATTTTTCCGCAGTTATAAAAATTTGGAAAAAAAGGTGACAGAAATTCGCGGTTGGCTGGATGTTGACCATGTTATGCCCTTAGTAGAACAGTGCATCAAAGCTGGTAGGGAAAAAGGTTAAGATTCTGATTCGGAAACTACCTGAACAAATCAACAAAAAGTAAACAATAAAACTTTACTTAGTTGACAAATCAATTGCCACAGAACCCGTAAAAGCAATGCAGCGCACGCTCCTTTTAGCAAAAATTCACAACTGCACCCTCACGGGGGCAAATATCAACTACGTCGGTAGTATCAGCATCGACCAAATTTTGCTTTCGGAATCTGGCATTTTACCCTACGAGCAAGTGCAAGTAGTGAATGTTGCCAATGGGGAGCGTTTTATTACTTATGCGATCCCCGCACTCCCGCACTCAGGAGCGATTGAATTAAATGGAGCTGCGGCACGTCTAGGCATTATCGGCGATCGCTTGATTATAATGACTTACGGGCAGTTCACCACAGAAGAGTTAAAAAATTACTCTCCTACGGTTGTCATTGTGGATGAAAAAAACCGACTTTCCCAAGTGCGGCACTACGATGACCTGCTCAGTGAAGTCTAATTATAAGGAAAATGTCAAATATTGAGCTGTCAGGTTCTCACCACGCAACTGAACAAACTACTTCCAAGAGTGATCCCCCAGAAGAATTTATCGTGCAATTTTGGGGTGTGCGGGGTTTAATAGCCACCCCCAGCAGCAATACCAGCCGCTATGGTGGTAATACTAGTTGTGTAGAAATGCGCGTAGCCGGGAAACGCTTGATTTTTGATGGTGGTACAGGTTTACGTATCTTAGGTAGAAGTTGGCTAGAACTCTCAGGACCACTAGTAGCGCATTTATTTTTTACTAACTCTCAATCAAATCGCATCCAAGGGTTTCCTTTTTTTGCCCCTGCATTTGTGGCAGAAAATTGCTTTCATATTTATGGTATGGCTGCCTCAAATAGTGCTTCTATTAAGCACTCTTTATGCGATCAGATGCTGCAACCGCACTTTCCTTATCCTTTGCAAGTGATGCAAGCAGAATTGCTGTTTAACAATTTGACTCCGGGTAGTAAAATAACTTTAGACGATGTGACGATTCAAACCGCATTGATCAATCAAAATCAGCGATCGGCAGGCTACCGAGTCTCCTGGAAGAATTACAGCGTTGCCTACATGACAGATTTGTATCAGGGTGCCGACGAAATCGAGCTTGGATGTATTAGAGGGCTAATTGAAGGTGTAGATTTACTCATAGCTAATGCTACATACACTCCCCCAACCGCACACAGCCATGAGTACGCTGAATTACTTTGGAAAACTGCTGTGAATTTAGCTCATCATGCTGGGGTGAAACGGTTAGTTATCTCTCATCACCACCCAGACGATCACGATGATTTTCTCGACTCTGTGCAAACAGAAGTAAAAAATGCTTTTCCTCAAGCATTACTAGCCCGTGAAGGATTAATTTTACCTGTTATGCAAGGAAATAAAACAGTTTAATCTGACGCGATCGCACTTTTAATTTGTCAATCAAGAACAGATTATCATGATTGTGAAGGATGAAAGTCTTTTCTCAGATAATCTATGGCGTTTAATAATGCTTTGTACAAAAATTTGTCTTTAATAATCCAAAAGTCAATTAATTCTTGCCAGACTTTTTTATCGAAGAGTTTTCTGTCTTGATATAGCAATATTGCTAAACCAAAATTCAGAAATAATAAAACCAAAATGTTTGCCCCACCTAAATAGACATCTCCAGAAAAGACGTAAAGACGTTCCGTCGGAACGTCTCTACAAGGGTTTCTGGCAACGCATAAAGACCCCGTCGTTAACTAAGGGGTTTATCAAAGAGCGGTCGATGTCTAATGTAGTAAGCGGCTCTCAGCTTTTAAAACCTTTATATTTGAGCGGTAAACCGCTCACTACGAACCAGGAGAGTATTTTATATTTATGCCCATCTACTTAATTTTAACGATTAAACTGCCTGATATACTGATGAGGAAACCGAATTTATAACTTGAGTAAGTTCTTGAAGTTTTGCCGCTACTGCACCATTGCTAAATAATTCTTCTGCCTTAATTATACCTGCTTGCATATCTGAACAAATACCACTTCGCCACAGATAAAACCCGCCATTCCATAAAGCTGTTTGCATCAGTTCGGAAGGTTTTCCACTTAACACGCTTTGCATATCGGCTACTAGTTGGTCAGTAGTTTCAAGGAGTACATTCTTGGTAGTAAAATTGTAGTCACGCGGGGCAAGGAGTAATCTTTCTATCGCGGTTAATCCTTCTTGTTGCGGTGCTTCAGGTGCAGATAAGCCGATGATTGCAGTGCGATCGCGTGGTAAATCACAACTGCCTTCCAATCCCTTCACTAATGTAAATTTGTTTACGGACCGCAGCGTCAAAGCTTGTTGAAACATTCCTTCTGTGGGAGGATGGACAAACCCGGCAATAACATGAGCATCGCCAGCATAAGGACACCAAATTAACTCCATTGTCGCAAAAGGTGGACGTTTGCCTAGTTGGTCGCGGTACTCCCAAATACTATTATTTAAGGGAAAATGCTGAGGCGTATAAACAAAGCCGATGCCTGTTTGCTCAAATATTTGCTGAGTTTTTTCTAGTGTCAGTTTAGTCCAATCAACTCCTAACTTCTGCCAAATTTCTACTAATGGTAAACCGTATTTTGTCGGCAGGCAAGATCCACCATGCATCACCACAGATTGCCCCGCAGAAGCCAACAGTAAAGCCGTCACCGGGCTGATGGGTGCCGTGCGGGTTCTGCCATCATAAGGTATGCCTAAAACTATTACTGGACGCGCAGAGTTAATATTTTGCAGTAGTGGTCCTAGTTCATCGTAAGCATCTAACATTCCCGCTAACTCTTCCCCCGTGGGACGTTTGATGCGATGGGCAATTAAAAACGCACCGATTTGCGCTGGTGTCGCTTCACCCAAGAGCATCATCTTCGTTGCCTTATCTGCTTCTGTGCGAGTTAAATTTTCGCCTGTGTGGTTCCCGCTGCCTACTTTTTTTAATAATTCTCTAAATATATTGCTCATAACTCCAAACTCCAAACTCCAAACTTATAGTACAGACGTTCGGTCCGGAACGTCTCTACCTAACTTTTATTAACAAGCCGATCGCTTTAATGAATCAAACTGTTGTGGTATATTTTCCTGCACCAATTGCCAAAAGTACTGAATAGGTGGAATTTGCAGGCGATCGCTTGTTGTTACCATGACAACCCGGCGAGTTAGACTAGAATTATCTGACAAATTAGTGTTAACATTGCATGCTAACGAGCGAACTGCAAGGGTTGGGTCAAGACGTGCTTCAACTAATGCAGAGTGAGGCAGCAAAGCTATTAGTTCTCCTTGACGTACCACTCCCCGGAAGGCATCTAAGGTATTTACCTCTAAAGCTGCTTGAAGTGTGGCTTCTAAACGCTCAAATCTATCCTGTATCAAGCGTTGCATCCCATAACCATCTTTAAAAACTACTTGGGGATAACGAATTATTTCTGACCAAGGAACATGATTGT
Organism: Nostocales cyanobacterium PMM_0081; assembly: GCA_949127805.1. Lineage (GTDB taxonomy): Bacteria > Cyanobacteriota > Cyanobacteriia > Cyanobacteriales > Nostocaceae > Hassallia. The sequence continues at coordinate 1,425 of CASBQC010000003.1, read as the reverse complement.
GTTGCGCTAAAGGATGATTCGCAGCACATAATAATTCTATAGGTTCATCAAATAGCGTTTCTACTACCATTTCTCTTGCGGTGGTGAGAAAACGATTATTCATGACAATTGCTAAATCTACTAATCCATCTTTGAGGACTTTTAAAGCGCGATCGCTTCCTAATGATGTCACTCGCAATTGCACATTTGGATATTTATGACAAAATTTTTGCAGAATTGGTGGTAGGTAATAAGCACACAGCGAGTGAATTACAGCGATACAAAGTTCTGGCTGCTTTCCTGCGACTAAATCTCCTAACTCCTGAGTGACAATTTGCCACTCTAAGCAAATTTTGCGGGCACGGGGTAGCATCCTCTCACCCCCCAAAGTCAGTTTTGCTTGTCCTGTTCTGTGAAACAATTCTAAGCCCAAATCTGCTTCCAGTGCCTGAATTTGGCGACTGATAGTTGATTGGGTGACACCACATTTTCTCGCTGCTTGTTGAAAGCTGCCAGTTTCTGCGATCGCTAGAAAGGCTTGCAACTGCTCTAGGCGCATTTTTATGTAGCCTGAATTACATTATGGCATTAACTAGGTTAGCGGATGTTAGCGCATATTTTAGTACCCTTTGTTACAACCTCTTTTTTTGGCGTTGCTGATTTCATGTATGAATATGATTTTATCTAATACCAAAATCCTTGTAACAGACGTAGCAGTGCTACGTCTCTACATGCGGATTCATCCCTCTATTATAGGCGTGGAAAAGACGTAGAGACGTTCCGGATTGAACGTCTCTACAAGGGTTTCGGGCAATGCATAATAAAAGAGCGGTCGATATCTATTCAGCTTTCTATGTCTAGGAGTTAGCTTAGACGAACTTTGTATAACCGCGAATTCAATTCGTCAACGCTGTCTTCAAGTCTTGGCACATTTTCTTTTTGAATATTACCGATTGGTAATGTAACAGTAAAAGTAGTTCCTACCCCAACTTCGCTCTCGACAGCGATTTTACCACCATGTAAATCAACACACTGCTTGGCGATCGCCAATCCCAAACCAGTACCGGGAATGTTTCCCACATTACTGGCACGATAAAATGACTCAAACAGATACTGTTGGTCTTCTGGAGTAATGCCAATACCTTTATCTTTAATCTGAAAAATTAGCTCTTCTTCGTTAGAGGTTAATTCCAAATCAATTGGACTACCTTGAGGTGAATATTTAATGGCATTTGTCAGCAAGTTAGTCAGAATATGTCGTAACAGCTTTTCATCAATACAAGCATTTATATCTTTATTGGGAAAAATCAAGTTAATCTTATTATCACTAATAATTTGAGTCTCTTGAATAATTCCCTCGCAAAAATCATTTAAATTAATTGTAGTTACATTTACTTTTTGCTTTCCTAATTCTCCTTTCGACAATAATAATATATCATCTAAAAT
>CASBQC010000002.1 GCA_949127805.1 Nostocales cyanobacterium PMM_0081 | reverse complement strand
TATAGCTTTTTTGGCTCTTTGTGCCTTCAATAAAGGCGATTTTTTCATATACAAACTAAGGGCAGATGCATCTAAAATTTTGGATGCCTTTGCCTATAAGAGTTACATAAATTAATAAATTTAAATACTTTGTGGTTGAAACTTAAGTCAACTACTATAAGTAATTTTAAAATAATATATATAGACCGAAGCGTCCACCCTTGAGTAAAGAAATCTGAAAAAAAGATAAAGGCTGAAATAAGAAGTACGCTTCAGACTTCATACTTCAGACTTTTTACATGCCGAGTCGAATAGTGGGTTTCACAAACGATAGACACTCATTGGACAGCCTTGTTTTGAAATATTCATGCAGCATCACAGACACTTCTTCGTGGAAGGCTGTCCAATGAGTGTCCAGGTGAGCGTCCAAGGGCGAAAAAAATCAGTTTTTTCAATGTTAATGCCCCATCCCTTTATAAGTGGGGTAATTTCATACTTCTCATAATTGAGACGCAAGGAGCCTTCATACTTTATACTTCATACAGAGCGCCTTCAGGTTGACTGGGTTCCTCTGTTAATCACCTTTACGATACATTTGACACCCTATTTTCACAATAGCCAGATTTAACTCATATGTTGTGAAATCTCAACTGGAAAATATAAAATTTTATAAAATATTTTCGTACTTACTTCCAAAATTGTCATGAAGGACACTGAGTACAAAGATGGGTTAGTCCAAGTTTTAAATTTGGCAAACTTTCCTTGTCAGTGTCCCTCAACCTCTGTTAATATCCTTAGTTTACCGCATAGGCAGCTTGCAGCGCCCAAATAATCAGAGCAGCGATCGACCCCAAAAGCAGCACGGTAGAGATAGTGACTGCTTTTGGAGAATCTGCGCCCTTAAACTTCATGATTCCTCGGTTTAAGTCGGACATAGAAATGTGCGTCTCCCTTGATAAGCGTGCTCATTTGCCCGCTTTGATTGTAGTCGTTCTATTTGCATATGTAACTAAACTTAAATTAATTTTCAGCAAAGCTGGGCAAAATTTAGTTATGTCTTTAGACGTAGATTGAGGTTTGTACAATTTTCTGGCTGATATTAATATTCACCGTAAATACACTTAAAGCTGAATATAAGCAAGATTGAGGTAGTTAAGTATATATTGCAACTCTATTTCCAGATTTTTTGGTAGAATTTATTACTTTTGTTAGAATCTTTTGAGGGCGTTGAAAGGTGAAAGTTGCGCTTATAATAATTTTGACGGTAATAGCGGCATTGTTTGTAATCATAGAAGTAGGACTGCGATCGCTTTTCGGTTTTGGCAATCCTCTAATTTACATCGGTGATGATAGAATTGGTTATTTGTTAGCACCAAATCAGCGTACCCGTCGCTTTGGTAATCGCATTGAAATTAATCAGTATTCTATGCGAGGTGCTTTTATAGAAAAAACTTGTTCACCCTCAACGCTGCGGGTGCTGCTATTAGGAGATTCTATCGCCAATGGTGGCTGGTGGACAGACCAAGATAATACAATTTCCAGCCTGATGATGCGTTCTTTAACTGCGGAAAATATCGGTAAATATCAGGAAGTAGAAGTATTGAATGCTTCAGCAAACTCTTGGGGTCCGAGAAATGAATTAGCCTATTTGCAGCGGTTTGGAACTTTCAATGCTCAGGCGGTGGTGCTATTAATTAATACCGATGATTTGTTTGCTACGGCTCCGACATCAATACCCGTAGGACGCGATCGCAACTATCCAAATAGTAAACCGGCTTTGGCGTTGGTGGAAGTATTTGAGCGACAAATACGAAAACAAAAGTTAATTCCCGAACTAAAAGCAGTGCAAGATGAGAAAGGCGATCGCGTCGGAATTAACCTGGAAGCAATTAGCAAAATTCAAGCTCTGACTCGTGAAAATAACTGTCAATTTCTGTTGGTGATGACTCCGTTACTGCGAGAAATTGGTAAACCAGGTTCGCGAGATTATGAAATTACCGCACGTCAGCGACTCAAAGATTTTACCGAAGCGCAGCAAATTACTTATATAGATTTTCTCCCGACATTCAACGCCATCAAAGAGCCAAAAGCTATATATCAAGACCACATTCACTTCAACTTGCAAGGCAACCAGTTACTGAGAGAGAAAATTGAGCTTAAGCTTATTGAGTTATTGCAGCATAATAAACCACATCAAGCTTGAGTGAATAACGACATGTTTGTAGAGACGTTCCACTGGAACGTCTAAGCATGTTGGTTGATATATATTTCCATGAAGCAAACGCTCCACAACAGAGAAACTCTAGCAAAATAAGAATACTGCTGTCCATATCGTAGTTAGCGCTACCCTGCGGGAAAGCTCCGCTAACAGCGCTTAAAATTGAGCGATATCATTGTTATGAAAGTTCGTAGTAAGCGCTACCCTGCGGGAAAGCTCCGCTAACAGCGCTTAAAATTGAGCGATAAATCGCTCACTACTCTTTATTAATGTCTTCGTGTGGTTTGAGGGTTATTTACAGTACCTGTAGACATAGCGAGGCAAACAACATGGATACTAACAAACTCCGCAAGTTATATGCAGCGGGAGAACGGAATTTCAATGGAGCAAATTTGCATCAAGCAAACCTTTCTGATGTGGATTTGAGAGGTGTAAATTTAGGTGGAGCCGATTTGAGTGGAGCCGACCTCAGTGGAGCCGATTTAAGTGGCGCCGATTTGAGTCGGTCAAACTTAACTGATGCAGACCTAAATGGAGCCAACTTAAAGGATGCAAATTTGAGTGAGGTAAACTTTATTGGGGCAGACCTAATTAAGGTAAATTTGGAGGGAACTAACTTGAGTCGCGCTGATTTGCGGAGTGCAAATTTAGTGCAGGCAAACTTGATTGGGGCTAATCTCAGCGAGGCAGAATTGAGTGGGGCAGATTTAACTGGAGCCAATCTTCAAAAGGCAAATTTGATTGGCAGCAATTTGAATGAAGCTCAATTTCATAACACAAATATAAATGGAGCAACCATCACTGAACAAGAGATTACTGGTTCAATGATGCATGTAGGCTTATCTCACAAATGGGTGACATGGGCTGGTGGTTCCTGATTCGATGTATGAAAATTCCTTGTAGAGACGCGAAATTTCGCGTCTCTACACCTGAAATCAGCAACGCTTTAATTTCCTTGCAATGGGGCATTTAAGACTTTCTCAATGCGATCGCGTGTTTGTAATAAGTGCGCTTTCGTATATTCGTCTTTTGAATCTGCCCCATTCAGCTTTTCTTGCAATTGTTTTAACTTGTACCATGCCATTGTTCGGGCATCTTCTGGTACTCGTTGTTTTCGTAATACCATTGCTGTCAACAAATCGAGATATTCTTGTTGCAAACCTCGGCGCAAACTACTAATTTTCATTGGTTTGACGTTTGGCTTGAGAACTTCCGTCCAGATGCCATTTTGTAGGGTATCAAATAGTTCCGGTAAAGTCAAAGCTTTCCCAGGAGGACTTTTAAGTTCAATATCGGTGAGTCGGGAAATGCGATCGCTTGATAGCAATTCTCGCAACACCATACTCTGCATGTTTAATATCAAATCATGTATTGGATAATCTAAACGCCCAGTACGGGTTTTGCTACCCCAATGTCTCCAGCGTGATGGTGCTAATTTATTCAACAGTTCCGGTGAGAACGATAACGCATCTTCTGCAAACATATATTGTTGTAACGTCGCTAACGCTTGCCGTTGTTTTTCGACTGTTACTGGTTCAAATGGTAATCTACCTTGGCGTTCGCGAAGCGTGCCGGATGGCATCTCGCCTCCTTTGACTCGGTAAAAAGACTGACCGCCAATGTATTTAGTAGTGTAATAAATATTCTGAAAATAGTTACTTAATACCGTACTAAAACGTTCAGTCACATCGCTGTAACTATCGCCAGCTAAGGGATAACGTTTATTTAGCCTATCCCACATCACGCGGGAATTTTCTAACTGCCACTGCGAATAAAGCAGCACATTACTACTATTATCCCAAGCATCGGCAGTAGGGTCGAGGTCAGACACATCCTCATCAGTAGAATAACTTAATTCAGGCTTGTCAGATTGTTGAGCGATCGCATTCAATGCGGGTTTTTCGGCTGCGGGATTAGCTGCTTGAATTGATGTGTAACCATATTTAATTGCCCATTCATCATAAGGTCCCACCATATTTGGAAAATAATCTCCCTGCTTCGTACCTGGGGGTGCAATATTCGGAGGAATATAATCCATCACCGAGGTAGTTAAACCTCTGCTGCGAGTAATTTTAGTATTGTTCAATTCTTCTGGAGGCAGTAAAGTACTACCACGGAAGTTATGACGTAAACCGAGAGTGTGTCCAACTTCGTGAGCAATAATTAAACGTATATATTGATGGATATAGTCTTTTACTTGTTCGCTAGTCGGTGGTGTGTTTTGCAGCAGTGACATTGCCGTTGTCCCAATTGCAAACTGATTCGCAGCTTCTAAGCCATAGCATAAATCGTACTCACCTGCCATTTTCGATAAACGATTTAACAATTTACTTTCTTGCGGCTTTTGGTTGGGAGTATTTCTACTTTCTAAACCATTTGCACAAAGCAAACGATTTTGCATGAATGCTGATAAAGAAGTGCGGTTTTCTCCTTGACTGGGTTGGACAATATCGCGATAATCTTTTTTAAGGGCGCGGATAAAGCTAGCATCTACTAAAATATCAGCATCTAAAATTTCCCCAGTTAGGGGATTAACGCGAGATGGTCCGAGGGCAAAATATCCATCCACCGTGTTAATCCAGCGAATAGTATTGTAGCGGATATCTGCCGGGTCCCAAGTGGCATTGTCCGGCATTTGCTGTACTTGAATTGCATCTTGGAATCCGGCATTTTCAAAGGCTTTATTCCACATGAGAACGCCTTCTTTAATTGCATCGCGGTATTCTAGAGGGACAGCGTTATCAATCCAAAAAACAATCGGTTTTTTCGGTGGGGAAATTGCTGCGTTCGGATTTTGTTTTTCCAACTTCCAACGATTAATGTAGCGGACAAACGGATCACCGCGATCGTCGTCAGATAAATCTTGATAAGCGGTGATAAAATAGCCAACACGTTCATCAGCTATCCTAGGTTGATAGTTGTTTTCTGGTAGTTGGGAAATACTGTAATGCACCCGCAGGGTAAAGCCACGGTTATCAGGTAGTGTAGCAAAATTCGCCACAGGTTCGTCTTTACTCCCGCTGCCAGTGAAATTTAAAATTGATTCAATTTCCATATTTGCTGGAAAGGTTTTAGCATTACCAAAATAAGAATCATCTTTATCTGCGGGAATTCCTAAGCTAGCAGATACTCCCGCTAAGTCGGTAAGTAGCAAGTCGCTTAAGTCGATGAGAATGGTTTTGCTTTGGGAGTTAATGCTTTTGATGGGGATAGTGTAGAGAACCGAATCACTAAAAGAACGGGCAAGCGATCGCGCTTGTGGATCTCCTTCGCGAGTGCGAAAATTAACATTGCGGATGACAAAATGCAACTTATTATTTACCCGTTGGAAGTAAAATAAAAAATCTTGCAAAGGCATCCCGCTATAAATACCGCGTTCCCCAATCCCTGATTCTAGCGTTGCATTGGCTAGATAATTTTTATTTAGTTGCTCAGGTTTAATTTCTAAATAAATTTTATTCTTGTCTTTATTACGGTAAAGGGTAAATAGTCCCTGCTGCTTTTGGGTATCTTTAATTACCTCATCAAATTGTTGCAGTTCATCCTTTTTTGTTGGTTTAGTGGTAGTATTAGGCTTTTCATCCGGTTTGTCGGGGACTTTGCCCACTTGTAAAAATGGTTGCTGTGCGGCTTTTTTATTGTCTTTTACGACCCAAATAAAAGGCTCACGCTTTGCCTGTTTGTTACTATCTAATACCCATACTTGTTCTTTTGGTAGTTCAAGTTTCTTGTATAAATAAGCATTCGCTTTCTCTGACTGACGCAGTGTAGAAACAGAAAAAACCTTTACACCCGTCTCCTGGGTTTCCTTATCTCCTCGTTCTGATGTACCCTTGTGCAAAACAAAGGTGTCTGTAACCGCATTAACAGAGGGTGACTTAGCGCTAACGCTTGCTATTGACAGACACAAACCATGCAACAAAATCACACAAAACGTAAATCTGTTCATTCGATCCATTCCTAAAAATGACCCCTAATTAATTTTTAATTTCTTTTCAGCCAAGCAACCTTGCTTGAAGTCCCTTGTGTCAGTGAAAAACTATATTAGCTGCTTAATACCAAGCAGAAAGGTTTTTGTTTAGTTTTAACCAACATTTTGAGCTTTGTTATACTTTTTTGCTGTAGTATTTTTGCTAACAATTGCCTTGGTAGCACAAAGTACGTATTATTTTTACATCGAACCTGGAAATATGCTGAAAAAAAAAGTGTAACAATTTCATCAAATCGATTCAGTTTACTGACAATCGAAAAACTTTTCAATTTAACCAAAATAAAAACAAGTTAGGACTCTCAAGAAAATTATGGTATAACATCATACTATTTGCCCGAAAGACTAATCCAGCAGAACAACGAAAAATCTTTAAGTATTCTGGAAATCATCAGTAGGTGTGTAGTAACTACGGACACAATAATGGTACATTTGTCTCAAGTCTGGAAGCGTTTGATAACTTATCTTCAGGAAACCGAGTTAGAACAGATGCCAACGACAACATCTGTGGAAACCGAAGTAATTTTACCTCTAGAAAAGAATATAAAAGAACAAGATAAAAGTATTGAGTTTTCCCAAAAGAATTTGCACCAATTTATATTTTCCGAACAGCTGCAAAAAAGCTTAGAAGAATGGATGCTTGGTAGTGGTTGCAGCTTTAATATAGACGAAATGCCATCGAATACCCTTGGCGATCGCCAACTACACGAACAGATTTACAATATTTTGGGCAACGGCACCCTGACACCAGAAATAGTCGAACCGGCAATCAACTTGCTGACTACCAGTCAAGAATTTCGACCGATGCAGCTTTTCCAGCGTTTAGAAAATTTTTATCGTCGATGGTGTCAAGGAGAATTTATCGATGCTGCACCTGATGATAACTTGCCACAGAAAAAAATGTTACAGTTGCAAGCACAAAACATTACCGTCGGACTGCGACAAATAGACATACAGACCGGATTAAACGTGATGATTTTGCTTTTAGAATTACACCGTTATGCTCAAACAAAAGACGACTTAAAGCAAAAAATTAACTTTTATCCATCTTCCCAACCACGTCAAGAAAATTTTTTCACATCTCAACTACTGCGGATTATTAACTATAGCGATGCCATTGAAATTGGCAATTTTAGCAACATAGTCGGGGAATTTCTTCGAGGTGGCAACTTTAACGGTGCTTACCTTGGTGATGCTAACTTAACTGGTGCTAACTTCAGCCAAGCCAACCTCAAAAACGCTTACCTGGGTGATGCCAACTTAACTGGTGTCAACTTTAGCAATGCTAACCTCAAAGGTGCTAACCTCTTTGGTGCCAACCTCAGCGGTGCCAACCTCAGCGATGCTAACCTCAGCGGTGTTGACCTGAGTGACGCTAACCTCAGCGGAGCAAACCTCAGTGGTGCAAACCTCAATCGTGCTGACCTCAGTAGCGCTGACCTTAGTGGCACTAACCTGAGTGGCACTAACCTTAGTGCAGCAAACCTTAGTGGCACTAATCTTAGGGATGCTGACCTCAATCATGCTAACCTTTGTGACGCTATCCTCTTTGGTGCCAACCTCAGCGAAGCCAACCTGAAGGGTGTCAACCTCAACCATGCCGACCTTTGCCGCGCTGACCTCAGCGGTGCTAACCTGAGTAACGCCAAACTCAACGGCACCAACCTCAGCGACACAATTCTTTTCAGCACCAACCTGAGTGACGCCATCCTTATTGCTGCTGACCTTAGCTATGCCAAACTCAACGGTGCCAAATTACATCATGCTAACCTTAGTAGTGTCATGTTCTTAGGTGCTGACCTCAGCGACACCGATTTGAGTGGAGTGATTCTCAACCAAGCTGATTTGAGTGGAGTAACTCTCAACGATGCTGACCTCAGTGGTGCTGACCTCAGTGAAGCTGTACTCTTTGGTACAGACTTCAGCGGTGCCAACCTCAGTGGCAGCAACCTCAGTGGCAGCAACCTCAGCGGTGCTATTTTCAGCAGTGCCAACCTCAGTCATAGCAACCTCAGCTACGCGATTCTGGGCAATACCGACCTCAGCGACGCTAACTTAGAACAGCTGACTTGGAATGAAAATCAACATTGGCAAGGTGTGCGCGGGTTAGATACAGCAGTTAACGTGCCAAAGGAGTTAAAGCAACAGCTGGGGTTGGGGTAAGGTAGTAAGCGTTGAAACGCTTATTTTAAAGCACTAAAGTGCTTACTACGAAAGAAAAAGAAGCGCCTAATTAAAAAACAACTCCTTAATTCCCGCGCTACCAATCTCTATTGCCAACGCTGCCAACAGAAAACCGAAAAGCTGAGTTATAATCACTTCGCCTTCTGCACCAATCCACTTATCAATATAATTACTGAAGCGCAAAATTAACCAAGTAATAAACATCGCCGACAAAATACCCAGCGTCACGCTTAAATTAGGATTGGCAGCTGACGACATTAACAGCATTACCGTCGTCAGCGTACCAGGTCCGGCTAACAATGGCAAAGCTAGCGGCGTAATTGCGATATCTCGTTCTTGGTCGAGTACAGGAGTATCTAATTCTCCCTGTAGCATTTTTAAAGAGATTAATAGTAGCAATAGTCCCCCAGCTACCCGCAAAGACCCCATGCTGATGTTTAAATAACTTAAAATGAATTGACCGCTAAAAGCAAACACCAAAAGAACAGCGATCGCTATTACTATTCCTTTATCTATTACTTTGTTTCTTTGCTGCGGTTCCATCCCCTTAGTCAAAACTAAAAGTATCGGTATATTACCCACTGCATCGGCAAGAACAAACACAGCAACGAAGGTTTTAACGAAAACAGAAATATCCACAGCAGAAGCTTTATCAAGGTTTTCTAACAAACTAACCTCAAACTCGTTGATTTTTCTAGAACCCGTAGGAAGATTAAGATGTTGATAAATTTGAGTAAAGCGTTCGTTGGTTAATAAATTCGGGGAAGATAAAGCAATGGGGATAAAGTCTACCGAGAGCAATTGCACAAAGTAAAGATATATTTAATAATCTACCCCTCACAACTCCACTATTCGTTATTGGATTTATGAAGTCATATTTAGCCGCCGCTATTCAAATGACCAGTGTACCAAATCTGGAAAAAAATTTGGCACAGGCAGAGGAATTTATCGATTTAGCCGTCCATCAAGGTGCGGAATTAGTGGGTTTGCCAGAAAATTTTTCGTTTATGGGCGAAGAAAACGATAAACTTGCTCAAGTTGAAGCGATCGCCAAAGAATCAGAAATATTCCTCAAAAAAATGGCGCAGCGCTATCAAGTTACTATTCTCGGTGGCAGCTATCCTGTTCCTGTAGATGACACTGGCAAAGCCTACAATACTTCCATACTCATTGACCCTAACGGTCAAGAAGTTGCCCACTACCAAAAGGTACATTTATTTGATGTGAATGTCCCTGACGGTAATACTTATTGTGAGTCCAGTACGGTGATGGCTGGGAAGGAAATACCCCCGGTTTATTTTTCCGAAAAACTCGGTAATATCGGACTTTCTGTTTGCTACGATGTCCGTTTTCCCGAACTTTACCGCCATTTATCTCACAAAGGGGCAGATATTCTATTTATTCCGGCAGCTTTCACTGCTTTTACTGGTAAAGATCATTGGCAAGTATTATTACAAGCGCGGGCAATTGAAAACACCTGTTATGTCATCGCACCGGCGCAAACTGGAGTAAATTACGCTCGTCGTCAAAACCACGGACACGCGATGATTATCGATCCTTGGGGAATGATTTTAGCTGATGCTGGTGAAAAACCGGGGGTAGCGATCGCCGAAATCAATTTTTCTCGCCTAGAACAAGTTCGCCGTCAAATGCCCAGCTTACAACATCGCGTATTTATTTAGCTTCTTTATTTGCGAAAATTTACAGATCCACGTAAAGACGTTCCTTTCGTAACGTCTCTACGAGGGTTGTGATATTTTTATTAATGTTAATTATCAGGACATAATATCAAATAGCAGAAAAAACCGGGTAATATTCCAACCCGGTTAAATAATCTTAATATGAACAACCCGTAGTGAGCGCTTCAGCGCTCATTTCCAGACTTAATTTTTCCCAAATTAAACCTTAGCCGCAGCCTTGGCAGTTACAGCATTAAGTTCGCCCTTAGCATACTTAGCAGCAAAATCATCCAAAGAGATTTGCTTAATCTTGCTAGCATTACCAGCAGAACCGAATTGTTGATAGCGATCGCTACAAACTTTCTGCATGTACTTAATGGAAGGCTTGAGGAAGTGACGGGGGTCAAATTCCTTCGGATTTGAAGCCAAAGCTTCACGTACAGCAGCAGTAATCGCCAAACGGTTATCAGTATCGATGTTTATCTTACGTACACCGCACTTGATACCTTTTTGGATTTCTTCTACAGGTACACCGTAAGTTTCGGGAATTGCACCGCCATACTTGTTAATAATGGCAAGCAAATCTTCGGGAACTGAAGAAGAACCGTGCATTACCAAGTGAGTGTTCGGCAAACGGCTGTGAATTTCTTCAATTCGGCTGATTGCTAAAATTTCTCCGGTCGGCTTGCGAGTAAACTTGTAAGCACCGTGGCTAGTACCGATAGCAACAGCCAAAGCATCTACTTGAGTTTGCTCAACAAAGTCAACAGCTTGGTCGGGGTCGGTCAGCAGTTGGGAGTGGTCGAGTTTACCCTCAAAACCGTGACCATCTTCAGCTTCACCCATACCAGATTCTAGAGAACCCAAGCAACCGAGTTCACCTTCAACGCTGGCGCCTACAGCGTGAGCTACTTTCACTACTTCGCGGGTGACGTTGACGTTATACTCATAGCTTGCTGGTGATTTAGCATCTTCTTCCAGCGAACCGTCCATCATCACGCTGGTGAAGCCGTTGCGAATCGCCGAATAACAAGTTGCGGGGCTGTTACCATGATCTTGGTGCATGGTAATGGGAATTTGAGGATAGGTTTCTACCGCTGCCAAAATCAAGTGACGTAAAAAGTTTTCCCCAGCATAAGAACGAGCGCCACGAGAAGCTTGTAAAATCACGGGGCTATCTGTCTCTAGAGCAGCCTTCATGATTGCCTGGATTTGCTCCATGTTGTTCACGTTGTACGCCGGGATGCCGTAACCGTTTTCAGCCGCGTGATCCAAAAGCAGCCGCATTGGTACGAGCGCCATAGATAGTCCTCCTAATGTGGTAGTCAGCTTGTCGGTTTGAGAGAAGCGCAATTATTACGCTAATCTTTATTGTTTCAACTTATTAGGAAATTATAACTAGTGTCGGGTGCTAATGTTGAAAAACTTTGCACCTTCAAGCCTGATTATAAGGGACTGTTGACACTCTGCGGTCTGAAGACGCGCAGATTCTTTAAGACTTGGCTTAAAAGGGATAGTCAAGTATCCCCCTAGACGCTCAAAACAACTACCCTTCGACTGCGCTCAGGGCTGACCAGTACCAGAGGTATTGCAATTGCGCTTACTTTTTAATTACTTCTGCAATCCTGTGTCCATCAATATTTGGTGGTATACGCTCCATGTTTTCCCATTACTTGTTTACCCAGGGCTGCAACTTGTACAGGTACGAGATAAATCAGGGGTCACTCCTTACAAAACACTTCTTAGCGCAGATGGTTATTCCTACTCACAGATTAATTCTATCATTCAACGGCGAATAAATTCGCAAAGTCTGCCACGGGGAGTATCACTGTGGCGACGAGAGATGGCGGGAGGAATCCTTCCCCCCGCCACTCTCTCAGCTTTGCGCCGTTGACACTTCCTCCACGCATCTATTGCCAAGTGGCTTCCGTGCCGTTCGGCGATTCTTTTGTGAGTGCAAGAAGTCAACTATTAACAATTCCCGCGCGATCGCATAAAGTGACAACAGTTGCCCAACCCTTCGCCAGAAGTTACTCAAAATCCGCTAATTATTGCTTTTAATATGGGTCGCCCGGGATTCGAACCCGGAACTAATCGGTTAAAAGCCGAGTACTCTACCGTTGAGTTAGCGACCCGTTGAGTTTGAAACTTGCAACTTTGTTATTGTAGCACATATATTTATAGATATGTAAAGGGCTTTAGAAAAAATTTGCGGTTAATTTGAAAGATGCAGAACAACTGGCTCCAGGTTCAAGTATAGTCAGGTGTTCACCAGTATTGAGCGAGTTTCGAGCAGCGCTCCACGGTTCCAGACAGTAGAAATCTTTGCCCTTCAATGTCCAAAAAACCAAAATCGGAAAAACATCATCGTAATCTAGAGTCAATTTTAACTTTCGGCTGTGGTCTGTCACACTAGCAGATTGACTTGTTAGCTGTTTAAAAGCGATGTCAATTTCATCGCGGTTTAAGTCCAAATTACCGTTAAAAGAGTGGATTTCCTTGGTTTTCTGGTCTTGATATTCACGACTGGGGATTTCAAATTCTAGCTGAGTTTTATCACTGACGGCAAAGTACGGATGAAACCCAAAAGAAAAAGGCATCGGTTCAGATGATTTATTTGTATAATTCTGCTGAACTTCTAAAGTATTACCTACCAGATGGTAGGTAAAAGCTAGTTCAAAGTCAAAAGGATAAACCGCTTTTGTTTGTTCGGTGCTATTGAGGACTACGGTCAGGCTAGCTTTATCTTCGGTCACTTGGTCAGTTACTTGCCAAGGTAATTCTCGCGCAAAACCGTGTTGTTTTAGGGTATACTGCTTTCCTTGATAAGTGTAAGTATTATCCGGTAAGTTGCCGCAGATGGGAAATAAAATCGGATTTCCACCTCTAACGCTCAATTCTGGATTAGTAAGGCGTTCCGCATCCAGGTAAAAAATTTCTTCACCGTTAACGCGCCATTTGGTGATACAAGCACCACGTTCTGGTATAACCTCTAATTGTGAATTAGTCTCAGTGTCGGTGAGGACGTAGGTTTTGTATTGTTGCTCTTGGAGTGCGATCGCAAACATTGCTTTCCTCTTTGTAATGATTACTCAAGTCAAACAGTAACATTCAGTGGTCTACTATCAGTTAAGCTATAGCTAATTGGTCATCTCTGTTATTTATTATGTACCAAGTAGACCCTCCTCTTCCTCCAAAAGAAGTTCTACCAACGATGTATGATCTCAAGAGTGAAGATCCAAAGGAGCCAGGTTTGCCCGACGAATTTCATGATTTTCAACCTCAACTGTTGCGAGATACTTTTCATCCGCCTAATTATCGACCAGATGAGGTATTCGTCGCCAGCGATTTAAATCTTTATTACGATACTCGTCATTATGAGTGGTATAAGCGTCCTGACTGGTTTGCAGTAGTGGGCAACTCCAGGTTATATGAAGATAGAGATTTACCTTAAACAGCAAGAAGGCTCACACTGTACCTGTACGGCTGTCAGTGTTGAGATGAATAGAGAAGTGAGTCGAGTTGCGTAGTCTTGACGATTTTGAGCGTAGCGAGAACAGGAAAAGACTACAGCGACGAGATGAACAAATCTCTGATATGATAGAAACATCTTGACCATCAATGCCATAAGTGAAAACCAAGCTAACAGGTATATGTTGCAAGAAAAGTATTTGGGTCTTAGGAACTAGGACTCCTGCCCAGGGAGGCAATGTCAGACCAATAGAACTATGGAGTTCTGGAGGCTATTGCCAATGAATTGGGAAGCCTACACGCTCTCCGCAAGGGAGCGTGTAGGTAGTTCACGCTTAAGTTATGTAATTTGGCAAGAGGGTGTAAGTCCCTTTGTGGTAGTTGAGTTACTTTCCCCTCGTACCGAAAAAGAAGATTTGGGGCAAACTCTACGCAGTGTAGATGAACCACCCAGCAAATGCCAAGTGTACGAGCCAATTCTACGTGTTCCTTATTACATCGTCTTTGACCGCTACACAGATAGCCTGAGAGCCTTTATGCTTCAGGCAGACCGTTATATGGAAATGAACCTAGAGGAAACACGGCTTTGGATGCCAAGTTTAAAACTAGGTTTAGGACTCTGGCAAGGTACTTATCAAGGCATTGAGCGGCTCTGGTTGCGTTGGTATGATGCTAAGGGAAATTGGATCTCAACCCCAGCAGAAGAGGTGCTACAAGAGCGTCAAAGAGCAGAGCGTTTGGCAGCGCGGTTAAGAGAGTTGGGTATTAACCCGGATGAGGTTTAGGGAAGGGGGACAAGGGGAAAAGCCTAATAGACAAACGTAAACGTCGTGAAAATGAATGTAGAGACGTAGCACTGCTACGTCTAATCAAGGGTTTGGTGGTAACGCATCATAAAAGAGCGGTCGATGCCCAATTGCCAATTCCCTTTTATTCGTCTTCTGCAAAGACAAAGCGATATAATTCGCTGCTATCCGGTTCTGGACTGCTTTCGGCGAATTTCACAGCTTCGTCAATTCTTTCTTGAATTTTGCGATCGATTGCTTTGAGTTCTTCGGCAGATGCTAAGTTTTCCTCAACTAAATAATTCGCTAACTTCTTAATTGGGTCACGAGCAAACCAAAAATCTTTTTCAGCTTGCGATCGCATTTCATCTGGGTCAGCCAATGAGTGACCCCGGAAACGGTAAGTTAAAGCTTCAATTAATGTCGGACCTTCACCAGCACGAGCACGAGCTACAGCTTCTTCCGCTACTGCTCGCACCGCTAGTACATCCATACCGTCTACTTCCACGCCTACCATGTTGAATACACTGGCTTTTTTGTAAATCTCTGGTTGGGAAGTTGCGCGATCGTGAGCCATACCGATCGCCCACTTATTATTTTCTACCACAAAAAGGATCGGCAGTTTCCATAAAGCCGCCATATTTAACGTCTCAAAAAACTGACCGTTATTTGCCGCACCATCACCAAAAAAGCAAGCTGTTACTTGGTCTGCGCTTTCATCTTTTAAAACTTCGCGTCGGTATTTACTCTGAAAAGCCGCTCCCGCTGCCACAGGAATACCCTCAGCTACAAAAGCATAACCACCCAGTAACCGATGTTCCGCAGAAAACATGTGCATCGAACCACCGCGTCCTTTACTACAGCCGGTGGCTTTACCAAATAATTCCGCCATTACCTCTTTTGCTGGTACTCCCGCACTTAAAGCATGTACGTGGTCGCGGTAAGTACTGCAAACGTAATCTTCACCAGGTCGCATCGCTTGGATAACACCAGTGGAAACCGCTTCTTGACCGTTGTACAAATGGACAAAACCAAACATTTTGCCTCTATAGTACATCTCGGCGCACTTATCTTCAAAGACGCGCCCTAAAACCATATCTTCGTACAACCGTAACCCAACTTCTTTGGTAATTGGCGCGGATGCTGCTGTAAACGTGGGTAATGTGCGTTCTTGAACCATTATTTTGTTAGTATTCCTGTGGTAAAACTTAAAGTTACTATGTTAGATAAATTGCTCACATTCGGCGTAAGCTTGTACAAAGATAACGTTGCTAGGAGTTAACAAGTCACAAATTACTCTCAATGGTTACTAAAAAGTCAAAACTAGAGATAGTGAGAATTGCTGAATAATTTTTAATTTTCACTGCACCTTGGAAGCTGCCATCTGCGGAAATACCACAGTTCGGACTTCTGACCACTCACCCTTATAGATTATCAGTCAGAATATCTTGTTTTCTGCATATCGATTAACAATTTAGGAAAATTGGTGGCGGGAATTCATCTACTTATGTAAATAGTTGTTTTTACAACAAATTCATGATATAATACGCTACGCTTGTTATCAAGATGAAATTTATCTAGCGGTGCTTCTGTGTCCAAATAGCGGGGAAACTTGCTCTGAATTGTTTGCAGGAATACAAACTATCGATTTTGGAAAGATAGTTAAATTTATACTCCTGCCAGCAGAAGATTTATGGGACTACGGCGTGTTGTAGTATTGTTTGATGTGTAAAATTGATGACAAGTCGATTAAACCGGAAAAATTTAATAAATTAGCAGCAGTAAGGCAAAACATTAAATAGTAAAGTAAAAATTTATTTTCAACAGAGACACAAATCAAGTTGTGTCAATACACACTCATTAGGTGTGATCTCAACAAGGTAATGTGATGGCACAGGTTTATATGCCGGGAATGCTCGAATGAATGATGTTGATCATGCACCAGGGGAAGTAAGCCGTGCGAATTCCGCTAGATTACTACCGAATTTTAGGATTACCGTTAGCGGCAAGTGATGAACAATTGCGGCAAGCATACAGCGATCGCATTGTACAACTACCACGACGCGAGTATTCGTCAAGAGCAATTGCTTCGAGAAAACAACTTTTAGAAGAAGCTTACGTGGTT
>CASBQC010000001.1 GCA_949127805.1 Nostocales cyanobacterium PMM_0081 | reverse complement strand
GCCCAATAGACAAACGTCGTGAAAATTAATTATGCGTTGCCCAAACCCTTGTAGAGACGTAGCATTGCTACGTCTCTACGTCTTTTCTGGAGATGCCCAATGCCCAATGCCCCATTACCAATTATTCTTGAGTTTCTTGGAAAAACTTCTTGTGAATAATTTTAGTCTGTTGCCCGTCAGTAGTAACTGCCGTCATGAGATAATCAATCAAGCTGTCTGTAAAGGGGACACGCAAGTGGAAAGTTCCATCGGGTTTGAGTTTGATGGAATGACCATCAATTGTCACGGTTGCACCTGGTTCTGTTGCTCCGTGGATGATTAACTCAGCATCGGCTTGGAACCAGAAATCAGGCTGGGGACGGTTATAGACGCGAACTGTGGCTGAACGAGCTAGTAAAAACCAGCGATCGCCATTAATTAGATAGCCAATTTCTGCCAGATAATCGCGATCGCTCACCGGAATCGCTACATAGCGATCGTGTGTTATCTCCTCACATTCATACTGCTGCACCAATGTGGGAGTTTGATAACTTAAGTCAATATCAGTGACATCATACAACCGCAAGGCTAATTGGCAAACTCCTTCTTGCTGCACTGCTTTTTTCTGGCTGTCGGAAACGTTCCAAGATACATAAGCCCATTTCGCTGTGCGGGGTGCGATCGCAATGCTGCTTTCTACATCCTTTTCTTCAACCATTGTATCTTGAGCAACTTCATTGTCAGTGTTTTCCGTAGTGTTATAAATCCGAGACCAAGCTCCAGCACCCGCACCTGCTCCTACAAAAGCCACACCGCTTACTAAGTCTAGGGTACGAGGTTCAGTAACATTTTCTGTAGGTACTTCGACGTTAGATACTGTCTCCTCCATGTTTTGATCAATGGGTTCGTTCGGCAGTTCTAACGTTGCATCTGTGACTTCTGCTGATGTTTGGCTTGATTCTGGTGAGTTGAAAGAAGTTGTTTCGCTAATATCAAACAAATCTGATGATATATCATCTTCTAAAGTTGCATCATCCCCAGAGGTGATGTTTTCTAGCCAGTTTGATTCAGCAGATAAATCTTCTTCAGCTGCGTCTGCAACCACATCCAAAGCAGCTTCCGGAACATCTGGTAATTCCGGCATTGGGGGTGTAACTTTGACTGTTGGCAATTGTGCATTCAAAACAGTTTGGGTAACATCTGGCTGTTGAGTTGGGGGTGTAACTTTGACTGTTGGCAATTGTGCATTCACAACAGTTTGGGGAACATCTCGCTGTTGAGTTGGGGGTATGACTTCGACTGTTGGCAATTGTGCATTCAAAACAGTTTGGGGAACATCTGGCTCTTTTACAGGTGTTTCGATATCCCAGAAATCTTCGTCAATATCGCTGTTTTGTATGGTATCATTACCAGCTTCTGTTTGTGCTTGACCAGACAGTCGCGACCAAAGTACTGCCCCACTTCCTGCTACTGCACTACCCGCAGAGGTGATATTCTCTAGCCAGTTGGATTGTGCTGGTGATTGTTCCTCTGTGGAGTGAAGTGCGAATTCCATATCCCAATCATCATCATCAGATGCAAGTTCTGGAATATCTGAGGATTCAAAGATAGAATCTGTAACTTCTGTTGAGGCAGGTGCTTCTATATTAGATGCAACTTCTGGAACATCTGAGGATTCCGTTGGGGGTGTTTCGATATCCCACAAATCTTCGTCAGCATCGTTGATTTGTGTGGTTTCGTTTTTTGCTTCTGTTTGTGCTTTACTAGACAATCGCGACCAAAGTACTGCCCCACTTCCTGCTGCTACTGCACCACCGACAGAGGTGATATTCTGTAACCAGTTGGATTGTGTTGGTGGTTGCGCTTGTGTCTCGTCTTGTGCAAATTCCATGTCCCAGTCATCTTCGTCAGATACAAGTTCGGGAAATGAAGCTGTAATTTCTGTTGTCGATGTTTCTATATCTTCATCAGATACAAGTTCAGGGATATCTGGCTGTTGGGGGAATGAAGCTACAATTTCTGTTGAGTCAGGTGTTTCTACATTTACATCAGATGTAACCGTGGAAATTTGCGCTTCTTTTGGTGTAATTTCAATTATCGATGCTTGTGGATTCGATGCAACGAATGTAGAATCTATAACTTCATTTACATCAGATTCTGGATTCGATGCAAGGGGGAGAGAATTTATAACTTCAGTTGTGGGTGTTTCTAGTATGGAAACCTCTGGCTGTTGGGGAACTGAAGCTGTAATTTCTGTTGAGTCAGGTGTTTCTACATTTACATCAGATGCAATGGGATTTTGCGCTGATGCTTCTAGATTTGATGCAACGGGGAAAGAATCGACATCTACTGTGGTGGAATATTGTAGCTTGGGGGTTGTGACTTCGGTAGCTGGGGTTTCAATATCCCAAATATCTTCTTCAATGTCGTTGCTTTGTGTAGTTTCAGCAATAGCTTCTCTTTGTGTGCCAGTTAATCGCGACCAAAGTATTGACCCGCCTTCTCCTACTGTACCATCCGCAGAGGTGATATCTTCTGGCGAGTTTGATTGTGCTTCTGTCGTCGGTATTGGCACATCTGACTGTTGCTGGGTTGTAACTTCGCTGACAGATGCGATGGGTAGATTTGGGAATAATATTTCAGTATTATTCCTGATTCCCACAGTCTCATTTGCTGCTTCTATGTTTGTCTCTCTGTCAGAGGGTGGCGACCAAATGCTTGTCCCTACCCCCACTGCTGCAACGCCTGCTAGGGCTGCGCTACCACCGGAGGTGATGTTATAAACTGGTGACTTTGTGTCTTCAAGCACATGCTCTGCGGTGTTAGCTACCCCTTGTGGCAAATTGTCGGAAACAGGGGTAGTATTTTCTACCGCACCAGATTGTGTTTGTGCGTAAGCGCGAAGCAACTGGTTGTCAGATAAAGCATCGCTAACAGGAGGGGCAACACTTGCGCTGGGCGCTGCTGTTGGTATAGGCTCGGATTCTAAGGGCTGACTGGAGTCTGATTCAATTACGTTGTCTGTTGATTGAGGTTTCGATCGCCTTTTGCCTAGCAACCACAATAATAAACCACCAATTACAGGCAAAGTTAACAGCCACCACCAAGGCGATATTTGCTCGTAGGCAGATGATTGAATGTTACCACTAGCAGGTACTAAAGCGCGATCGCCTTCTAACTTATTTTGATTAACCGTCGTGGGGTTGGTTGCATCAGTTGCGGGTGCAGTTGTCGCAATAGCCAAAGGCACAGTACTTGGTGAGGCTGGGGGGATTGTTTGTAGTACACTAGCAGCGATCGCTTCTTCTTCGGTAGTTCTCGCTTGTTCTACAGCCTGAATACCTGGCTTGGCAGTTGCAAAGCCAAGAAAACCTGCAATACCTAAACTAGGATTTTTCTTGTAAACATATACAAAAGGCTGGGAGAAGGGATATCTCGGATCGTCTGGGGAGGTGTTATGCAATTTGATAACTCGCAAACCTTCCAGTTTCGATATTTGATTAGCCAAAACATAGCTAATGCCGTCTTTGCCCAGTTGCTTGATAACTTCTGCTGTATTATCATCAGCTAATTGGGTAGCTGTAGAGCCTGTGGCAAATTTATTAGTTTTGAAGACTGGATAATCGCGTAAAGACTCGCGAGTGTCGCTTGTTGACGGACGGTCAATAAAGCGAATTTTACCCGATGGTCCTCCTAATTGAGACCAATCGGTGATTTCACCCCGGAAAATCTTCGCAAATTGCTTACTTGTCAAGTTGCCTTTAAAAGGATTAGAAGTACTAACTGCGATCGCTATTTTTTCGCGACGCACCCGCACTTGCTCTAAACCTTGGGCTTTTTCTTCTGGTGTCAAGCCACGATTAATTGTGGCTATATCGATTTTACCATCTTGCAAAGCTTTGAGAGCAGAATCTGTACCGTTAGCAGCTAATTCAACAGAAGTGCCCGAAAACTGTTTTTCAAAGCTTTCTTTCAAGTTTTGATTGATTGGCATCATGCTACTTGAACCATCAATCCTGACTGTAGTCCCATTTTCAACTGTTTGCGGCAGAGGAAATGAAGGATTTTCAGTTGCTTGAGTTGCTGCTTGTACGCAGTTTGACGCGAGGAGAATTACTGCTGGGGAAGTTAATGCCAGCAGTAATGCCAAACTGACTATCGAACTATCTTTTTTTTCTTTTTGCCACATATGCCCCTTATCAAGGTAAAGGAATATTATTACCGACCGGTCGTAATCGTTATCTTTTTATAGAGACGCGCTAATTATAGTTCCTAAGTGCATAGTTTAATACGATCAATTGTATTCTGTTGCTACAAAGATTTAACCAAATCCTTTCTTTATACGCAAATCACTATGGTTTCTTGACTTAAAATCAATAGCATATCATGATGCAAACTATACAATGTCCCCAAATCATGATAATTTAGTTGTAATATGCAAAAATTAAATAATTTCTTAACAATAATTTTAACTTAGATAACAGTGACAATCAGGCTTGTCTAACAGCGATTCAACTAAGGCGTTTAGAGCAGTAGCAGCTAACAATCCACCACCCAAAGTTCCTTCAATTGTGATATGAGGCACAGATGTTTGCATTAATTGTCGCTTGGCTGCGGGTGCATGGCTAAAACCAATCGGCATGGCAATCACTAGGGCTGGCTTAATTGTTTGATTGTTAATAGCTTCACAGACTTCTAAAAGTACTGAGGGAGCATAACCAATAACTAGCACACAACCTTTAGTTAGTTGCGGTAATTTTTCTCGCCATTCTTGATGTTGCCAAAAAGCAATTTCGGCTTCGGTGGCAGTGGTAATGTGGGGATTGTTAATTAAAGTTTCAATTTTACATCCCAAGTGAGCTAATCGAGTAATATCTAAAGCTGCTGCGACTGAAGGAGTATCGACAACAACCATCGAGCCTGATTTTAGGGCTTCACGACTGGAGGCGATCGCTTTATTCCCCAATCTCAAAAACGACACTAAACTCACATCCCCACAAGCTAAAACCATCTGCGAAATTAAATGTTGTTCAATTTCCGAACGGTCAGATAAATCAGGCAGCAACCATTGTAAAGATTCTTGAAAAACTTCTGGATGAGTATGAACTTGTGCATCCAATTTACTCCAAAGATTGTCTAGCTCTCCAACTCCTGCTTGAGTTTCAACTTCTAATAACTTGAGTTGAGAAAAAACTTCCCCTTGCATGATTTGACAATCTTGATCTCGTCCCAACAATCCTTCTAAAGCTGATGCGGTTTGCCGTAGTTGGGAAATTTGTTGCATAACTGCCCGATATTGCTGCTGAAGCTGCGACATCAAAGTAATGCTAGTATCCGCTTCCGGTTCCACCTTCAGAATTTGCCGGATGTGGTTTAACTGAAATCCTTGCTGCTTCAGTGCGACAATGCGTTGCAACCGACGTACATCTTTTTCGGTGTAGAGACGATAATTACTTTGACTTCGCACTGGTTGCGGCAATAACCCCAATTGATGATAGTGTCGTACCATACGCGGAGTAATCCCCCCACCGACTGCGGAAGTAAATTCTTTAATAGTTAAGCAACCAGCGTTAATCATTACAAATGCAGGATACTCCAGCTTTAGCTTTGAGATTTTATTTTAAACGCAAAGGAACTCAGAGGTAAGCGCAAAGGTACGCTGAGTTACTTTGCGTACCTTCGCGTTTACTTAGCGTTCCTTTGCGTTTCAATCTTCTATCGCCACTCACCTTGTAAAGTGAAAGCAGACCAATAATAAGGATTTTTCAAACTCGATTCCCATAACTTCAATTGTGCAGCACGCAAAGCAACTGTAGGTGATTTGCCCTGCTTCAACATTTGCGTGTAAAATTCTTGCATAAATTGTGCTGTCCCTGCATCATCAACTTGCCAAAGAGACACAGCCACACGTTCTGCACCAGCATACATCAATCCTCTTGTCAAGCCTACTAACCCTTCACCGTTGACATCTTTGCCTAAACCGGTTTCACAAGCACTAAGTACGATTAAATCGGCTGCAAAGTCAAGATTAAAAATATCACCTAGTCGTAAATAACCTTTATTAGCCGGTTTACCTTGTTTATCTATTAAAGATAAAACGATTCCTGATAATTCTGGGTTGTTGGGGTCAGCAAAGCCGTGGGTAGCAAAATGTAAAAAGCGATATTGGGAAAGTTGTTTATTTGTTACCCAGTTATAGTTAGCATCAAAGCCAAAAGCTTGGAGATTATTAGAAGATGGTATGATATTTAGAATGGCATTTGCTTCAGTGCGTGTACCTAGAAGTCTTTCCCAGCCATTGCGATTAAGATTTTTTGCTCCTCGCTTCAAGTCAGATTGTGCAATTTGACCACCAAGGTCAAGGTTATCAGCGATACTTGCAGGTTTGCCAGTGATTCGCATATCAGTTGCTTCAAATACCGGATCGGCAAGGACTGCAAGGTTGAGGGGTGCGTTTTTGCGTCCTTTGAGGTCAACTCTTTGGGTAGCGATCGTTGTGATGGAAGGTAGATTAACTATTTCATGATTGATTATCAGCGGTTGATATTCAGAACTATCGGGTGGCTGCATTTTGGACAAAGAATTTCTGGCAGACAAATTGCCCTCAGACTGGAAGTCTGGGGCTACACAAACAAAACCCGCCTTCGCGGGTTTCATAAAGTCCGCGCAGGCGGACTTGGTTTGTGTAGCCGCGATTTCCAATCGCTTGGTATTTTTTACTTGGGAATTTGTCCCCTTTCCCGGTTCATTTAATGCTGCAAAGGGAATCTTTTGTAAAGCACCATCAGCGACAATCACCAAACGCTTTTTGCCTAACTTGTCAGCTACAGGTGCAAGGATGATTTTACTAAGTTTAGTTGCTGATAAAGCTGTATTTTTAAGAGCTTGAGCTTTTTCTTCTGGGGAGAATTCGTTACATATTCTTAATTTCTGACATTTAATTAAATTGTCTCTAAATTCCGTGACTGCTTTCTCTATCTCTTCGCGTTTGGGGAGTTCGTAGGTGTCGATGGAGTTGGGAGTTACAGCCCAAAGATAGCTGTGTTCATTGCCCAAGGAATATTCTAATAATAAAGTGTCTTTATCGAGTTGTTGCTGAATTTGCGGTAACTTTAGGGGTTGGGGATATTGCAGCGCTGCGTATTTCGGGCTAGTAGTGCGGATTTTGGTTTCTAATTCTTTGCGTTGAGTAAGGAGATTATCAAGTTCTTTTTTAAAGTTTTCTTGTGCAGTTTCAGTTTGTGGTTTCTTAGATAATTCTTGTATTTGTTTTGCTGTAGCTTCAATTTTTAATTGCAAGTCCTTTTCTTCTTGCAGAAGTTTCGGGTCAACGTCTTTGCGGATATTTGCCTTAGCTTCAGTTAACAATTCAATTAAACCACGGGCGCGAGAACTTTCACTGATATGTAGTGCTTCGGCGTTATATCCTTTTGAAGGGTCTTTTTTGTGCAGTTGCATCAACAGGTCGATGTAAAACTTATAAACACCCTGCTGTGTAGCAAAGTAGGATGTTCGCAGGTCTTGGCTATCGATTTTGGTGCGTAAATCTTCGATAATATTTATTGCTGCTTGAATTTGGGTTAGTGCTTGTTGGAGATTGCCGCGATCGCGTTCTGCATAAGCGACATTATAAAGCGTGGTAGCTTCCTGTGCTTTATCGCCCACTTGCCGCGCCAACGGTAGTGACTGATTTAAGTAGTTGAGGGCTTGTTGTTTGTCGCTTAAATCATCGTAGACTTTGCCAATATTGTTGAGGGTGACAGCTTCCCCTGCTTTATTGCCCACTTGCCGCCATAAAGGAAGTGACTGATTGTAGAAGTTGAGGGCTTGTTGCTTGTCGCCTAAACTATCGTAGACATTGCCAATATTGGTGAGGGTGGTAGCTTCCCCCCCTTTATTGCCCACTTGCCGCGATAAGGGTAGTGACTGAATGTAGAATTTGACGGCTTGTTGTTTGTCGCCTAAATCAAAGTAGACTCTGCCAATATTGTTGAGGGTGGCAGCTTCCCCCGTTTTATCCCCCACTTGCCGCGATAAGGGTAGTGACTGATTTAAGTAGTTGAGGGCTTGTTGTTTCTCGCCTAAACTATTGTAGACATTGCCAATATTGTTGAGAGTGGTAGCTTCCCCCCCTTTATCCCCCACTTGCCGCCTTAAGGTAAGTGACTGATTGTAGAATTTGAGGGCTTGTTGTTTGTCGCCTAAATCAGAGTAGACTTTGCCAATATTGTTGAGGGTGGTAGCTTCCCCCCTTTTATCCCCCACTTGCCGCCATAAGGGTAGTGACTGATTGTAGAATTTGAGGGCTTGTTG